>JAYVLW010000390.1:0-7459 GCA_043759315.1 Myxococcales bacterium | reverse complement strand
GTCAGGCGCTGGTGAGGTCGTCGGGTACCACGCCTGGAACGTGTACGATCGCGTGGCGTCCGTGGTGATGATCCGGCGGGTGCCGACGGCGTGCTCGCCCGGATGCTCGACGGAGCGATCCGGATCTGTCGGCGAGCTGCATGCGACGAACAGACACAGCACCAACAGTCGGGGGATCACCCGCTCACTATACAAACGTTGTGTGCGATGATCATCCGTCCATGGCGGAGGAGCCACGTCCAGGAATGATCGTCGGTGGGCGCTACGAGCTCATCGACGTTGCCGGCCGTGGCGGCATGGCGGACGTCTGGCGGGGCCGGGTGCGTGGTGACTCGGGCTTCGTGCGCGACGTCGCCGTGAAGCAGATGCACCAGAACCTCGCTTCCCAGCCGCAGTACGTGGCGATGTTCGTCGAGGAGGCGCGCGTCGGCAGCTCGCTGCAGTCGCCGAACGTCGCCGAGGTCCACGACTTCGTCCATGATCGCGGCAACTACTACATGATCCTCGAGTGGATCGAGGGCGTGGATCTCGGTAGCTGGATCCGCTGGCACACGGCCAAGGGCCAGCAGACACGCTGGGAGCTGGTCGCCGCCGTCGGCGTCGGCATCCTGCGCGGGCTCGCGGCGGCGCACGAGCGTGTGGGCCCGGATGGCCGCAACGCGCCGGTCGTTCACCGCGATGTCTCGCCGCACAACGTGCTGCTGACCACGCGTGGCATGGTGAAGCTGATCGATTTCGGCCTCGCGCTCGCGCCAGATCGCCGCCAGGAGCTCACCGATCCCGGGATCGTGAAGGGCAAGATGAGCTACCTCGCGCCGGAGATCGTGTCGGGTGGCCGGCCGGTGCCTCCGTCGGATCAGTTCGCGTGCGGGTCCGTGCTGTGGGAGGCGCTCGTGGGGCGCAAGCTGTTCGACGGGCAGACCGACTACGAGGTCTACACGCGTCTGCGCGAGTGCATGGTCCAGCCGCTGCGTCCGCACCGCCCCGACGTGCCGGCGGCGTTCACGCAGATCATCACCCGTGCGCTGTCCCCGGGCGTCGATACGCGGTTTCCATCGGCGCGCGAGATGGCGCGGCAGATCGGCACCACGCTCAAGAAGGTCCAGCTCCGGAAGGATCTCCACTCCGTGCTGTCGAAGAGCGTGATGGATGCACGCCAGGAGCTCGGGCTCGCCGGCCGCACGCAGGACCACTCCGAGGCTACGCCGATCGCGGAGATCATTGGCGAAGAGACGCCGCGGATCGAGGCGCTGCCGACGCCCGACGAAAAGAAGCCGGAGAAGCCGCGAGGACTTCGCCATTACCTCCCGTTCTTCGGTAGAAAACGCGGGTGAGCTGGAAGCTGGTGCTGGTGGCCTCCGTGGCCTTCGTCGGCTGCGGCGACGATGGTCTGGCCCCCGCACCGCCGACGCTGACCGCGGGACCGGTCTCGATCGATACGAGCACGCTCGGCCTCACGGTCACGCTGGGTGACAAGGCCGTGCTGGTCCAGGATCACTTCCTGTCGATCGGCACCACCGCGGCCATCGACGAGGGCCACTACTACGATCCGCGCGGTGACGGCGAGGTCACCCTCGCCCAGGTCGACAGAGCGATCGGCAGCGACGGCGAATGGGTCGTTCTCGACGGCGGTACACGGATCCAGCTCTCCGAGTGCGCGGTCGCGAACTGCGCGGTGCTCGACATCGATGCGAGCAAGCACGAACGCGCGGTTCAGCTCCAGCTCACGCTTCCGAAGGAGGCCGCCGAGGCCCTCTATGGTACCGGCGATGCGCCGGTCCGCGCGAACGTCGCCGGGACCGTGCGCGAGATGTCGCTCCGCGTGGATCTGATGTCGCACTCGTCGCTCAACGAGACCCACGTGCCCGTGCCGCTCGTGATGTGGCCGCGCCGCCTCGTCGGGATGTTCGTCGCCGACGACCGGCCTGCCGCGCTCGATCTCGGGGCGACGCAGCCCGACCTGGTGACGGCGACCTTCACGCTCCCGGCGCGTGGAACGTATCGGATCCACCTGTTCGGCGAGGTCACGCCGGAGGGCCTGGTCCACAAGTACATCGCGCTCACGGCGAAGCCCGCCGTGCCGCCGCGCTGGGCGTTCGCGCCGCAGCAATGGCGCAACGTGTGGAACAGCTCCGACGAGGTGCGCGGCGATGCGGCCGAGATGCGCACGCGCAAGATCCCCGGCTCCGTGATGTGGATCGATAACCCGTGGCAGACCGGCTACAACACGTTCGTCGTCGACCAGACGCGGTTCGTCGGGCCGCAGCAGCTGATCGCGGATCTCACGGCGCAGGGCTACAAGGTGCTGTTCTGGTCCACGCCGTATGTCGGCAAGACGCCGGAGCTCGCGGCAGATCACAGCGAAGGCAACCAGAACAAGTTCTTCGTCACCGACGACAGCGGCATCACCGTGGACTGGCCATGGCAGAACGGTCCCGGTGCGCTCGTCGACTTCACGCGCGACGGCGCGACCGCGTGGTGGCGACAGCGGATCAACCGCGTGGTGTCCCTCGGTGCCTCGGGCTTCAAGCTCGATTTCGGCGAGGAGCTCGTCCCGGATCTCGCCGGAACGCTCGTGCCGTTCCTCCTTGCCGGCGGGGACAACTCCACGCACCACAACCGCTACGCCGCCGGCTACCACGACGCGTACCTCGGTGCGTTGCCGCCCGGCGATGGCTTTCTGATCACGCGCGCGGGTGCATGGGGAGAGCAAGCGACGAACACCGCGATCTGGCCCGGAGATCTCGATTCGGACTTCTCCGAGCACGGCGTGCTCCGCGACGGGAAGCGCAACATCGGCGGCCTGCCCACAGCGATCAGCCGCGGTCTCTCGCTCTCGGTCTCCGGCTATCCGTTCTACGGCTCCGACATCGGCGGCTTCAAGGGCTTCCCGACGACGGAGGCGCTGATCCGGTGGGCGGAGTACGCCGCCTTCGGCACGATCATGCAGCTCGGTGGCGGCGGCAAGAGCCACAACCCGTGGGACACGACGCTGTTCGATCCGGGCGCCGAGGCGATCTACCGGACCTACGCCGAGCTGCACATGCTGCTCAATCCGCTGCTGTGGACGCTCGCGCAGCGCGCCGGCATGGACGGCACGCCGGTCACCCGGCCGGCGAGGTTCATCCATGACTGCGCGTGCGACGACGCGATGTTCTTGCTCGGGACCGACATCCTCGTGGCGCCGGTCGTCACCGCGGGCGCGACCACGCGCACGGTGGTGTTGCCGCCGGGGACGTGGGTCTCGCGCGCCACCGGCGCGACCGTGGTCGCCGACGGGCGTACTCCCATGACCGTTCCGGCGCCGCTCGACACGCTCCCGATCTGGTACCGGGCCGATGCGCTCGTTCCGATGTTCGCCCGGGTCGCCGATACACTCCTGCCTGCGACGGCCGCGGGCGTGACCTCGTATACGGATCCCGCCTACGGCCGCGAGCTCCGCGTGATCTACGCGGCGCGCACGACGGCGGCTCCTCTCGACGCCGGCACGGCGACGACGCTCCACGACGGCACGCACGTGGAGGGCACGGGTGCCGCGCTCGCGATCACCGGAGGTTCCCAGTACGACGTGATCACGATCGATGTCGATGGCCGT
Organism: Myxococcales bacterium; assembly: GCA_043759315.1. Lineage (GTDB taxonomy): Bacteria > Myxococcota_A > Polyangia > Haliangiales > Haliangiaceae > JABFXX01. Next base: position 3,864 of record JAYVLW010000390.1, on the reverse strand, counting down.
ACGCACACCGGCGTGTTCGCGGCGCCCACCGCCGTGAGCGTCGGCGGTAGCGATCTTCCGAACGTCGCGGATGACGTCGCGATGTTCGCGTGTGCGGCGCCGGGGTGCTTCCGCTTCGATGCCGCGACGAAGCACCTGCAGGCGCGCGTGTTCGCGGCGCAGGGACAGCTCAAGCAGCTCAGCGTGCGCTGAGGCAGTGGTCGTCGCAGACCTGCGACTACTGCGGTCGCGCTTTCAGCTCTTCTTCGATCCACGCCAGGTCGACGAGATCCTTCGGGCGCCCGGCAGCGCGCTTGTTTGCTGCCAGGTCAGCGAGGCTCAAGACCGGCGCAGTTGCCGAACCGAGATCGGCAATCACGCGTCGGGTCCACGCATCCTCGAAGACCACGCCGTCGATGCCGGCGAGGATGTCGATCCGGACCGGCGCCACGCCGATCTGAAACACGGTCTGCTCGTCGACGAGGTCGTCGATGCTCAGATCGAAGAGCGGGGCGCCGAACGCGCGAAGGGCGCGCAGGACGCGCTCCGCATTGTCCCGCGTTGGGCGTACCCAGATGTCGATGTCACCCGTCGCACGCGGATTTCCGTGTGCAGCGACGGCAAATGCGCCCACCACGATGAACTCAGCCCCGGCGGCGGTAAGTTCGAACAAGATCTCTGCGAAGTCTGGGTTCATCGGTCAGTCCGAGAAAGCTCCATGCATCTCGAGTCAGCTGCGACACCATCAACATCCGCTCGCCCGGGGTGCCGGGAACCAGCTCGTGCTCCGGTAGTGCGCCGCGACGGGTCTTGCGCGTCACCCATCCCGAGCGGTCCATGAGCGTGATCATAGCACTCCTCGTCTACGAGCCCGCCAGGACCTTAGAAGTCGTCGGGGATGCCTTCGACGGCGCCCTTGTCGTCCGCGTCATCCTTCGGCGCGGGGCGGATGTAGATGTCGTCGACCCGCCACTCGTCGTCCTCCTTGCGGAGCACGATGCGGTAGCGGATGCCGTTCTCGTCCCAACGCAGCTCCGCGCGATCGGTGCCGAACTCGTCGATCCGATCGTTGATGCGCTTACCGATGCCGGCGACGAAGCCCTCGACCTGCTTGGTCAGGCCGTCGCGGCGGCGCTGGGTCAGCACGCCGAGCATGCCGTTGATGTCGCGCTGGTTGACCGCGTCGGCGAACAGCCGGATCGCGTCGCGGGGTCGCTTCGCCCGCGAGCGGCTGACGAGCTCGGACTCGAGCCGCCACGCCTTGCCGTCGCGCTCGAGCTGCACGAGCTTGCCGTCCGAGAAGCTGATCAGCGCGCGCTCGCCGACATCGGGGTTGCCCTTGAGGCTCTCCTCGAGCGCCTTCGCCTGCCACTGGCGCTCCTTGTCGCTCTGCTTCCACTGCAGCGCGAACTCGTCGTAGCTGATCTTCTTCCGCGCATCGGTGGACAGCAGGCCGTACGCGTCGTGCGCGTCATTCGAGCGCAGCGCCGAGACATACGCCTTGACGCCATTCGCGGCCGGCGACGACGGCCCGGCGGTGCCACCGCACGCCGCGAGGGCTCCGAAGGCCCCAAGGGCAACGACCAGAGCAGTGCGGCGCATCCACAGAACAGTAGCAGCGGGCGAACGTCGCTCCACGTCAGCTGCCGAAAAAGACAAAGCCGCCGAGGAAGCATTCCTCGGCGGCCCCCCAAGCTGCGTGGCCGTCCGTCAAGATCCGGCAGCGTGGGTTATGTCCAGACGTAGTGCTAGCGAGATGCCAGGTGCCAGATCCAGCCGAACACCTCGCAAGTGCCGGGAGCGTGGTGCCAGCGGCCCCGGCGTGTGAACGGCCGTTGATATCCGTGGTGTGAAACCCGCGGAAAGGCTCGCGAACCGGGGCAGGGTGCCCCGCGGCGGGCGGATCAGCCGCGCGGGCCGTTGGTGAGCTGGAGCTCCGAGTGGCGTGCCTCGGGGAGGTGGTCCGGGTAGTCGAGCGTGTAGTGCAGGCCGCGCGATTCCTTGCGGCGGCGGGCGCTCTCGATCACCAGGTGCGCGACCAGCGACAGGTTGCGCAGCTCGATCAGATCGCTCGTGATCTTGAAGTCCATGTAGTACTCGCGGATCTCGTCGCGAAGGATCTCGATCCGGCGCCGCGCGCGCTCGAGGCGCTTGTCGGTCCGCACGATGGCCACGTACGACCACATGAACCTGCGGATCTCTTCCCAGTTGAGCGCCACGACGATCGCATCGCGCGAATCGGTGGCATCGCCGGAGGTCCACGGCGCCACCTGCGAAGGGCGCGTGCGCGGCGCTTCCTTCACGGCCGCGGCGGCATGCGAGCTGTACACCATGCCCTCGAGCAGCGAGTTCGAGGCGAGGCGATTCGCGCCGTGCAGGCCAGTGAACGCGCACTCGCCGATCGCGTACAGGCCCTTGATCGTGCTCTCGCCGCGCGTATCGGTCTTGATGCCGCCGCACATGTAGTGCGCCGCGGGGACAACGGGAATCGGCTGCTTCGTGATGTCGATGCCGAGGTCGAGGCAGCGCTGGTAGATGTTCGGGAACCGGCCGCGCACGAACGCGGCATCGAGGTGGGTCATGTCGAGGAACACGCAGTCCGCGCCGGACTTCTTGAGCTCGTTGTCGATCGCGCGGGCGACGATGTCGCGCGAGGCGAGCGACTTCATCGGGTGGTAGTTCTCCATGAACGTCTCGCCGGTCGCGAGCTTGAGCACGCCGCCTTCGCCGCGCAGCGCCTCGGAGATCAAGAAGTTCCGCGCGTGCGGATGGAACAGCACGGTCGGGTGGAACTGGACGAACTCGAGATCGCAGACCGCCGCGCCGAGACGATACGCCATCGCCACGCCATCGCCGGTCGCCACGTCGGGGTTCGACGTATAGACGTAGACCTTGCCCGTGCCGCCGGTGGCGAGCACGGTCGCGCGCGCGGTGATGGTCTTGACCACGCCGGTCTTCGTATCGAGCACGTAGGCGCCGAAGCAGGCGGGATCGCCGCCGTACTTCGCCATCGACAACAGATCCACGCCGATGTGGTTCTCGAGGATCGTGATGTTCGCGTGGCTCGTCACCGCGGCGAGCAGCGCGCGCTGGATCTCGCGGCCGGTGACGTCCTGCCAGTGCACGACGCGGTTCTTGGTGTGCGCGCCCTCGCGCCCGAGGTCCAGCTTGCCGTGCTCGTCGCGATCGAGGCGAACGCCGAGCTCGAGCAGCCGCTGGACGTGCGCGGGGCCCTCCGCGACGCACATCTCCACGATGGGGCGATCGCACAGCCCATCGCCGGCGGTCAGGGTGTCCTGGACGTGCAGGTCGAGCGTGTCATCCGATGCGAGCACCGCCGCCACGCCACCCTGGGCCCAGTTGGTGTTCGTATCGTCGGGACGCTTCTTCGTGCACACGACAACTCGTCCATGCTCGGCCGCGAGCAAGGCGAAGTTGAGACCGGCGATGCCGGAGCCAAGGACCAGGTAATCGGTCTCGAGCGGCTCACTCATTAAGGGGGCGACCATACATGGTTTGCGGTACGCTTTCGCTGCGTGCGGACCGTCCTGGCTACGATGCTGCTGATGGTGCTCGTGGGTTCAACGCGTGCGGACGTCTATTCGTGGACCGATGAGGAGGGCGTGGCCCACTTCACGAACATGAAGCCCAAGGGCAACGCGCAGAAGTGGAAGAAGGTGCTCTCCAGCGAGCCCGAGAAGGGCTCCAAGGCATCGGCGCAGCGCGGCTCGTGCCCCAGGTGCGACAAGATCACCTCGAACGATCAGTCCCCGGAGCGGTTCCACCGGTACGACCAGTTCATCGCCGAGGCGTCGGCCCTCTATCACATCCCGGTTCCGCTGATCCGCGCCGTCATCAAGGTCGAGAGCGACTACGACCCGCGCG
>JAYVLW010000389.1:0-5078 GCA_043759315.1 Myxococcales bacterium | reverse complement strand
GCGACGGCCGCCGGCGTGATCCGTCGCTCGCTCGAGGAGAGCCGCGCGTACGCCCTCGAGCGCAAGACCTTCGGCGTGCCGATCGCGCAGCACCAGGCGATCCAGTTCATGCTCGCCGAGATGGCGATCTCGTACGAGGCCACGCGCCTGCTCACGCACAAGGCGGCGTGGCAGGTCGACAAGGGCGACCTGTCGGCGATCACCAGCGCGTACGCGAAGGCGTATGGCGCGGACGCGGCGATGCGCGCGTCGACGGATGCCGTGCAGATCTTCGGCGGCTACGGCTACACCAAGGAGTACCCGGTCGAGAAGCTGATGCGGGATGCGAAGCTCCTCCAGATCTACGAGGGCACGTCGCAGATCCAGCGGGTCGTGATCGCGCGCAACGTGCTTGGCGGCAAGTAGCGCTTGCGCCCCGCGCGCGGGCTTGAGACGGTCGGCGGATGAGGGTTGGACTTGTGGTCTTGGGTGCGGTGCTGGTGGTCGGGGCGTGCGGGGATTCCTCGAAGGGCCCCGTCGCGAGGTTCGATGTTCCGTCGACCGGCCCGATCGAGTGGGGCGTCGCCCCGTTCCCGAATGATCTGTTCGTCGGTGACGACGGCACCGTCGAGCTCGCGAGCCTTCCGGTGGCCTCGCCGATGTGGGAGGGCGTGCGCGATGCCCTCGGCGAGCGCCGTGGCTTCTGCGGCACGTGCCCGATCTACTTTCCGATCGATGGCGAGATCGACCCATCCTCCCTCGTGGACGGCGTCGTGATGATCGATCCATCGGGCAAGCAGCTCGCGCTCGAGGCGCAGTGGGACGCGACCGATACGCTGATCGCCGTGCGCGCGCACCGCGGCATCGCACTGACGGCGGGCGCTCGCTATGTCGTCGCACTCACGAGCTCGATCCGCGGCAGCGATGGTTCGCCGCTGCGCGCGGCCTCAGGCTTCACGTCCGCGCGCGCGAAGATGGTGACGGCTCCGGGTCTCGAGGCGCTCGCGGCTGCAGGCATTCCGGCGGACTCGGTGGTCGCGCTCGCCGCGTTCACGGTCGAGGATGCCGCGGCGTTTCCTCGCGCGCTCGGAGCGCAGGTCCGGGCGTACTTCGCCGCGCATGGCGAACCGATCGTGACCGTCGAGCATGTCTGGCGGGCGTCGGACGGAACGCTCGACGCGCTGATGGGCGTTCCGGCCCAGGATCGCCCGGGCGGCGACGTGCCCTCGCGGCCGGGCGACGTCGGGACCACCGGTGTCGCCCACGGCTCGGTCGCACTGCTGGTCAAGGGCCACTTCAGCTCCACACGCGTGATCACCGGGTCCGGAACCGAGCTCGGCACGCTGCGTCCGGACGTCGTCGCCGGTGACCAGGTCCCGTTCGTTCTCGCGATCCCCGCCGGTGCGAATGTCAGTCAGCTACCAGTGCTCGTGTTTCACCACGGCCTCAGCGGCACCCTGAGCTCGGGGCTCGGGCTGGCGGACACGGCGTGCAAGGCCGGCGTCGCGTTTCTGAGCCTGGAGACGTATCAGCACGGTGAGCGCGCGCCGGGTGCCACCGACACGGTCCACGCCATGCGCACCGATCCAGGGACCCTCGGGCCTGATGGCTTCTTCGAATCGGTGACCCTGACGCTCGCGCTCCGGGTCCTCGCTCTGAGCGGAACGCCCGGCGACCAGGTGGCGAGCCCGAGGTACCTGCTCGGCACTCTGTCTCAGATGGTGGCGGACCTCCACGGCTTGCTCGAGGTCGTGCATGGATCGAACCTCGGGCCGATCGCGGCGGCCGACGCATCGCTCGCGAACCTCGCCTTCGATCGCACGAAGGTCTACTTCACCGGCGGGTCGCTCGGCACGTTGGTCGGAACGGCGACGCTCGTCGGAGACAGCACCGTGACCGCCGCGGTCTTCAACGTGCCGATCTCCGGCATGGTCGCCACGCTGACCGAGAACGAGGCGTTCCGGACCCAGGTCGAGCTGCTCATGCTGAGCCCGATGGGCATCCCGAACGCCACGTACGAGCCCGAGCTCTCGCTCTCGATGCATCCGCTGATGGGCTTCATGCAGTGGAGCCTCTCGCAGCTGGAGCCGGCCGCGCTCGTCTCGACGCTCGTGGCCACGCCCGGCCGGGACTTGCTGTGGCAGCTCGCCGGCCTCGACGAGCTCGCGGGCGTGCCCGCGGGAAACCACCTGATCGGCGTTGCCGGTGTGCCCGCTGTCGGCGTGTTCCCTTACGCGGCGGTCGCCACAGGAACGGCCCCGTTGCAGGGGCGCGGTGCGTACCTGTTCCCGCAGGCGGATCACTTCATGGCCCTCGTCAACGCGGGCGAGTCGAAGATGAAGCCGCCCGGCCTGCCGCCGTTCGAGACGCGGTCGTCCGTGCTGATGTTCGCGAACCCCACGGCGGCGGTCCACCAGCAGCTCACGCACTTCCTCCAGACCAAGCGCCTCACCGGGGTCGCCGAGATCGCAGCGCCCTGAGCCGCGCGCGGCGATGTACGATGAGGGCATGCCGACCTGCAAAGGCTGCAACGACGACGTCGACAAGCTCGTCTCGGTGAAGATCGCGGGCAAGGTGAAGAAGCTGTGCGAGGACTGCGCTGACCGCGCCCGCGAAGAGGGCGAGATCGCGGAGGCCAGCGAGGGCGTGATGCAGGGGATGATGGGCTACAAGGGCCGTCGGTAAGTCACTCCGGACCGCGAGGCTCGTCGTGTCATAGGGGCCTGGCAGGCTGCCGGTCGTGCTGCCCGATCTGCTCGAGACCCCCGCCACTCTACCGATCCTCGATCGTCCGACCGGCAAGAACCCGCTCGCGGATGGCTCGGGGCCCACGAACCAGCGCGCCGCGGCGCCTGAGGTCTTCGGCAACATCTTCATCGGCATCGCCGGGATGATCGGTGCAGGAAAGTCCACGCTCGCGAAGGCGCTCGGTGACCACCTGGGCATCGACACCTACTACGAGCCCGTCGCGGACAACGAGTACCTCGCGGACTTCTACCGGGACACCGCGCGCTACTCGTTTGCGATGCAGGTCTACCTCCTCAACCGCCGGTTCCAGCAGCACCAGGAGATCATCTGGCGCGGTCGCTCGGCGGTGCAGGATCGTACGATCTACGAGGACTCGATCTTCGCGAAGATGCTCGCGAAAACCGGGCTCATGGACGAGCGCGACTACAAGACGTACGTGCAGCTGTTCCGCAACATGAGCAATTTCATGTGCAAGCCGAGCGTGATCGTGTTCCTCGACGTGTCGCCCGAGGCGAGCGCGGAGCGGATCCGCACGCGCAGCCGCGACGTGGAGTCGAAGATCGAGCTCGGCTACCTGCAGGCGCTCCACGATGGATACGAGGAGTTCGTCCAGAACATCTCGAAGGTCATCCCGGTGATCCGCATCGACTACGAGCGGTTCCAGACCGCCGAGGAGATGGCCGAGGTGATCAAGCGCGAGTACCTCGATGCGTCGTTCCTGCGTCGGGTCACCTCGTTCGACCCCACGCGCTGACCAGCGACCTGGAGCGACGGCGACGTGATCGGGGGGATGTCACCGACGAGCGACGAACAGCTCGTACTTCGAGTTGCGGTTGCTGTCGAAGTACATCGTGCGCAGGTCAGGCGACAGCCACGCGTTGCCGTCGAGGCCGGGCGAGTTCAACTGGGTGAGCTGCATGGCAGGTCCCCATCCCGTTCCAACGCGCACGGCCATGAACAGATCGCCGTTGCGCGAGAACACCACCGTCTCGGGGTTCGTCGCGGAGGCCGATTGGGCCGGGTTCAACACGTCACGTTGCGGCGGATCCCACGCCGTACCGACTCCAGCTCGCTTCGTCGACCACAGCTCGACCACGCCCGAGCGATGATATGTCAGGTACATCCGGTCGCCCGCGGGCGAGAGGCTGCTGGAGTAGTCGTTCTCCGCTGAGTTGAGCTCCGTGATCGGGACGGGGACGCTCCACGTCGACGCGAGGTTCGGGCGCGTGGAGCCCCAGATGTCGACCGCACCGGACCCGCCCGGGCGGTTGCTGCTGAAGTAGATCTGAAGGCCGTCCGCGGACAACACGGGCGCGGTTTCGGCGGCGCCGGTGCTGAGCTCGGCGATCCTCTGTGGGATGCCAAACGGATCACTGGTCATCGTGCGCGAAGCCCACCACAGGTCCCCATTCGTCCCAGCCGTTCGGTCCGAGACGAAATAGATCGTCAGCTGATCGGGCATCAGGAACGGTGCGTAGTCGAAGGTCGAGGTCGACAGTTCGGCGACGCGCGTGGGAGCCCCGAAGGCACCGAGCGGCGTCGCGTCGACGGCGTCGAACGCGTCGCCCTCGATCCTCGCGTCGTCACCCGTCTCGGTCGTGCCGACGGGATCGAAGCCATACCTGCACCCGGCGAGGCATCCGAGCATCAGAAATCGCCGCGCGCTCGGACTCGTCACCGTCGAATTATGAGCGGAACGGCCTGGAAGATCGACGGTTTTGGAACGATCGAAGGGAACAACGTCTCGTTCGAAGCTGTTCGGCGGAGGCCTAAGCTCCCGGCGTGTTCCGCTCGACCGGCGCGTTCTAGCGGCCTTTGCGTCGTGATTTCTTCGGCGCCGCCGTCGGTGAGAACACACGCGCTTCGAGCTTCGCGACGCGGCGCGGAAGATCCTTGTACTTCTCGTCGACCGCGCCAACATCCGAACGAAGTTGTTCGGCGCTTGCTTTGGTGTGCCGCGCGAGCTCGGCGAGAAGCGCCCGCCGCGTGGCCTTGATCTCCTCCATCAAGGCGCCGCCCCACAACTCGAGCTTCTGATCGAACTTCCGCTCGAACTGTTCGAGCTTCTGTTCGAGCTTCTGTTCGAGCTTCTGCTCGAACCTGGTGAGCTCCTCGCGAAACTCTCGTCGGGTGATCGGCGTGGTCATATCGTCGTCAGGGTTGTTGGACATGGTAGCGATTCCTCGCGGGAGCGACAGCACATAACGTGCCGCGCTAACCGCTCGGATCTGCGAGCACGGCTGTCCGAAAGGTACGGCACCCGGCCGCGTGTCCGTGTTCCGGCCGGACAGCCGCGCGGGTCACTCGCTCTGCATGTGCGGCGTGACGTTGCAGCGGTCGTTCTGACCACA
>JAYVLW010000388.1:0-26616 GCA_043759315.1 Myxococcales bacterium | reverse complement strand
CTGCAGGTCTGCGGATCCTTCTCGACCAGCTCGTACTTGCCGCGCTTGTACTGCCAGTCCTGACGGACCGCCTTGACTTCGATCTTCGCGCCCGTCGCGACCTTGCCGTCGAGATCGACGCCGATCACGTCGAGATCGAACGGCGTGCCCTTGTCCACGAATGGCTTCTTCGTCTTGAGGCCGACGTACGCGAGCGACGGATGCACGATCAACGCGGCCGACGAGCTCCACGCCTGCCGGTTGACGTCGTTGACCGTCGCGTTCGCGACCACCGCATACGGCCGCGCGGGGTTCGCGGACAGGAACTCCATGTGCATCGTGTGCGCGCCGGTCGCGTCGGTGGTGCCGGTGAGGTTCCACGTCTTCGGTGGCTTGTACGAGGACCCGCCGTCGTCGTCATAGAAGCTGCGATAGCCCCACCACGGCTCCCACGTGCCGAACGTGTAGTCGTCGCGGTTCGGCGGTGTGAAGTTCGTCGCGTTCGCGGTGACGAACCAGGTGACCGGCGCGCCGGGCAGCGGACCGCCGGAGTAGTACTTCGCGTTGACGGTGACATCGCCATTGCCGCCGACGAGGAACGGGCCCTGGGTCGCCTGCGCGCTGACCTCGAACTCGGGGCGCCGGAACTCCTCGATCTGGAACCCGTGCGAGTAGGTGCCGCTCATCCGGCCCTGCGCTTCGAACTGGATGTTCGCGTAGCCGAGGTTCGGGGTCTTCGGCAGCGTGAACCTGGTGTCGAACCCGCCCACGCTGTTGACGCTCGCCGAGCCGGTCGCGATCTTGTTCCCCGTGTCGTCGGTGACGGTGTACTTGACGCCGCTGACGGCGCCGTTGATGCCGCCGATGTCGCCGTTCTCGCCGGGGTCGAGCGTGCGCAGCCAGCCCTTCAGCGTGACCTCCTCTCCCGGCTTGTACATCTTGCGGTCGTCGATCACGTACCAGGCGAGCTGCGTGGGCCGCGCCTGCTTGATCCAGCTGCCGTACTCGTTCCACCAGCCGCCGTCGTCGGACACGAACGCCACGTCGTCGCCGCGCCGCGCGATCAGGAAGTGCGCGCCCTTGAGCTGCGTCGTGCCGAGCGGCAGCGTGGCGAGGCCCTTGTCATCGGTGGTGCCCTTGATGCCGAACGGCCGGATCTCCACCGCGACGTTCGCCGCCGGCGCGCCGGTCGCGAGGTCCGTCGCCATCGCGAGCAAGTTCCCGGCATCGACGTGCGCGTCGACCGCGAGCTTCGTCGACTGCACCCACGCGATCATCCGAGGCGGGTCCCAGTCCTCCTTCCACGGATACGGCTCGACGATCGCGATCGCGTGGCCGAGGTTCGCCTTGCTCATCGCCGGCTGCAGATCGATGTGCGTCTCGACCAGGTCACCACCGGCCGGCTTGCCGGCCGGCTGTGATGGACCGAGCGATGTCTTGATCAGCTGATCGAACACCAGCTTGCCGGGCATCCGCGGCGGCTTGTCCTTGTCCCACTGGTTGCGCAGGTAGTTGCCCCACGCGTCGTAGTCGAGCGGGCCGACTGCGTAGACCCGCACCTTGAGCTGGTCGTAGTTGGTGGTGAAGAAGTCGAGCGACGGCCGCTTCGCCGCCGGATCGAGCACCACCATGCCCTGCGGGCCGAAGAACGTCGGCTGCGCATCGCCGACGGAGAACGTCAGCGTGGTGTCCTTGCCCAGCGTCTGCCCGAACGCGTCGAGCACGCCGCCCGACACGCCGACCTTGTAGGTGGTGCGCGCGCGGGTGAGGCCCATCACCAGGATCTCGTTCCCGGTCTGCATCACCTTCACGTCCGGAATCGGCGGCATCACGGTGACCTGCACGTCGTCGAACTTGTCGGGGTCGAGCGGGTTATTGAACTCGATGCGGAACGGCATGCCGGGCCGGCACTCGCCGCCCCAGCCGCACTCGGCCTGGTCGATCTTGAGCGGCGGATAGGTGCGGAACGCGTACTGCTGCGCGCTCTTCGTGACGTTCGGTCCCTCGGCGCTCGGCATGCCCGCCGCCATCGCGACCTCGATGCGCGCATCCCGCGGCAGCGGCGCCACCGGGCGGAACGCGATCCACCGGCCATCGTGCTCGGCCTTCGTCGCCTGCGCGGCGAGGTCCTTGAGCTCCTTGTCCTTCTCGATCCCCGCAGCGTCGACGAGCGCGATCGGGACGTCCTTGCCGTCGGCCGTGACGTGCACGGACCGGAGCGCAGCGGCCGCGTCGATCTTCTGATCGAACATCACGAACATCGGCACGTCGAGCCGCTGCGGCATGTTCGGGCTCGGGAAGCTGGAGACCAGCGTGGGCGCGGGCGTCTCGAACGTGAACCGCGTGCTGTCCTTGAGCACACCGCCGACGGCGCTCTTCGTGCCGGCCTTGACCTCGACCTGGTACGTCGTCGCCTGCGGGAACCGGACCTCGGGATCGAACAGCACCGTGCGCGTGCCGATCCACCGCCACCGGCCCTTCGGCGTCGGCGTCAGCGTGACGGGCACGGTCGCGGCCGCATCGTCCTGCGAGGTGACGCCGACCATCGGCTGGCTGAACGTGACGGACAGCTCCGGCGCATAGGGCACCTGCCCCTCGGGCATGAACCGCAGCACGCGCAGATCTTTCCCGGCCTCGTTACTCGCCGGCGGCAGCAGCGACGAGGCAGGTGGTGGGAACGTCCCCTTGATGGTCTGACCGGTGCGCGGTGGCGGCTGTGACTTGCTGCGCAGCGCGAACGCCTGCTTGTCTGCGGGGTCGACCGCGATCGGCTTGGTGCGCGCGAGCAGCGCCTGCGCCTCCGCGTCACCGAGCGTCTTCGCGGGCGCGAGCTTCGCGCGATCGAACGCGGCCGGCCCCTGCTTCCCCTCGGAGACCCGCATGTCCAACCCGGGCGGCAGGTCCTTGGACTGGACCAGCACCTGATCGGACAGCGGCGAGGAGCCGCCCGTCCCGGTGGTCCCGGGCTTCGCGCGGCCGCCGCACGAGGTGACGACGAACGGCAGGAGCGTCGCGGCCGCGATGGCACGACGGAGGACGGAGATGTGGCCCTTCACGTAGGTGATCAACGCACCACGCCAAGGTTCGCGCTACCCCCCCAGGCCCCGAACTCACGCGCCAAGAATTCTCCTGATGCGGTGTCGCTTGCCTTTGAGTACAGTCCCCCGCCATGAGGGGACTCACCGCGCTTGTCACGTTCCTTGGGCTCACCACGCTCGCAGCTTGCGGCTCTGACGGCGGCGGCGGCGGCGGCGACGACGCTCCCGCGCCCGACGCTGCCGTCACCGGCGGCACCTGGAAGCAGCTGATCAGCAAGAGCTGGACGCTCGCCCCCGGCGGCGAGAACACGTCCGAACTTCAGATCTCCACCACCGATCACGCCATGGTGATCGGTGGCATGCGTCCGCTCGCTCCGGCCGGCACCCATCACACGGTGCTGTTCAAGGGCCTGTCCGCCACGAACATCATCTTCGCCTCCGGGGTGGGCACGGGCGAGCTCGTGTTCCCGCCCGGCAAGGGCATGATGCTCGCGTCCGGCGAGGCGCTCGGCCTCCAGCTCCACATCTTCAACCCCTCCGACCAGGCGATCACCGGCACGTCGGGGATCGAGATCCTCGAGGTCGACGCGGCGAGCGTCACCGACGAGGTCGACGTGTTCTTGCCGGGGCCGAAGAACCTCTCGATCGGGCCGAACAAGAGCACGACGCAGGCCGGCACCTGCACCGTGACGAAGCCGTACACGCTGTTCGCGCTGTTCCCGCACATGCATCAGCTCGGCAAGCACTTCAAGACCACGATCCACGCGGGCGGCGTCGACAAGGTGATCCACGACGCACCGTACGATTTCGAGCACCAGGAAGTGCTCTCGATCCAGCCGATCCAGATGGCCGTCGGCGACACGATCACCACCGAGTGCACGTGGACGAACCCGGCGAACACGACGGTGACCTACGGCGAGAGCTCGACCACGGAGATGTGCTACTCGATCCTCTATCGTTTCCCGCGCGGGAACGACGAGTTCTGCACGCAGTAGCTCACGAAGGCGACGGCGCGAATCGGTCCAGCGCGGCGAGGATCTGGCGCTCGTCTTCCGCGATCCCTAGCGCCAGGATCAGCGCGCTCGGGTCGCTCGCCGCGCGGATCCGGCTGTCCAAGGAGTGATCCGATGGCTCAAGGTGCAACCTGGCACGGACGAGCGCGAGCACGGTGTCGTACAGCCTATCTCGACCTTCCTCTCGACCTTCCTCTCGACCGCGTGCGCGCTCTCGCACGTTGGCCTCGCGCGCCTCTCGGAGCTCTCGCATCGCACGCATCAGCCTGCCTTCGAACTTGAGTCCTTCCATGGTGTCCTCCAGAGCTGGAACGGTTCCGAACAGGACGTCCGAATATAGCAGTTCGAGGTCTGTGGGCAGACCTCGGATCAACGCGTGAGCGGCGATCGCCACCGCCGCCTCGGGATGGGCGAGCGTCGAGAGCACCGCGAGCTCCGGCATCGTGGTCTCGCTCGGATCTGTGATCCGAGGGACGTCCGCGAAACCGATCACGATCGGTCGTAGCACGTAGCCCGGGTGCCCCAGGTCGATCGCGCGCCGGGCCCATGCCGCAACCGCGGGATCCGGGGCGAGCACCAGGAGCGTCGTCGGCAGAGCGAGACGAGCGCGCAGCGCGGCGACGTAGAGCGGCCACGTTCGATGCTTGTCGGGATCGACGGCACGCTGGACCTCCACGATCACCGCTGCGACCGCCTCGCCGCCGGCGTCCTTCACGATCGTCACCGCATCGGTGAGATACGTCGTCGGCACCACCTGGCTGAGATCGACGGACCCGCTTTCGACGGAGACGCCGCCGAGATCGAGATCGGCGCACCGTCGAAGCAGCTCGACCGCCAGCTCGGGTCGGTTCCTGAACAGCTCCACCAGGATCTCGTGCTCCCACGACGGCATGCCGCCGCGAGCCCTCGCAAGCGTCGCGCCATCCTCAACACCGCGAAATCCGCACGCACGGTCGCCCGGATCGTCCAGCCAGCGGACGTCCGTCCGTAGCTCGGCCGGACACGGACACGAGACGCAAGACCTTCTCGTCGCTTGGCGACGGCACGGCGCGTGCGAGCGCGCTCTGCACGGATGCTATGCTGGACCCCATGTTCGATCTCGCGGTCCTCGGCCCCGAGCGCGTGCGACCGTTGCGTCGGCGCGAGTTCGAAGCGCTCGTCGACCGGGGGATGTTCGCCGACGAGCGGGTGGAGCTGCTCCGCGGAGTGCTGGTCGAGATGAGCCCGCAGGGAGAGCCACACGCGCGGATCACCGCGTGGCTCGCGCACCGGTTCGCGCGCGCGCTGGACATCGCGCGCTTCGACGTCCGCAGTCACAGCGGGTTTGCCGCATCCGTGGACTCGATGCCCGAGCCCGATGTCTCCGTTTCGCGCCGGACCGCGCGGGGCGGTCACCCGACCGAGCCACTCCTGCTCGTCGAGGTCGCCGAGACATCGTTGGCGAAGGACCGTTCGATCAAGACCGAGATCTACGCGCGGGCAGGCGTTCCCGAGTACTGGATCGTGAATGTCCGGAAGCGGGCCGTCGAGGTCCTCACGCGACCTTCGCGTGGTGGCTACGGTCGCGTCGTCGCGCGCGCCATGGGCGACGTGCTGCGACCCACGCGGTTGCGAGGCATCGAGATCCTTGTGACGGACATCCCATGGTCGTCGCGATCGCGAAAGCGTCGGTAACTCACCTCGGCAGCGCTTGACCACTGGTCGCGTTCCCGTCGATCTTCCGGCCATGTCCGACGACGCTCCGGCGACGCCTGCCGCTCCGCACAAGGTCGAGCCGTACATCCCCGCCTCGAAGACGCTGCCCGAGCTCACGGTCGGCGTCCTCATCCTCGGCTCGCTGCTCAGCGTGATCCTCGCGGGCGCGAACGCGTACCTCGGCATGTTCGCCGGCATGACGGTCTCGGCCTCGGTACCCGCGGCGGTGATCTCGATGGCCGTGCTGCGGATGCTGCGCACCGGCAACATCCTCCAGAACAACGCCGTGCAGACCGCCGCCGCGTCCGGCGAGGGCCTCGCGGCCGGCGTCATCTTCACCCTGCCCGCGCTGATCATCCTCGGCGTGTGGGCGCGGTTCTCGTACCTCGAGACCACGCTGATCGCCGGCTTCGGCGGCATCCTGGGCGTGCTGTTCACCATCCCGCTGCGGCGCGCCCTGATCATCGACCAGCCGCTGCAGTTCCCCGAGGGCGTCGCGACCGCCGAGGTCCTCAAGGTCGGCGCCGAGGGCGGCGGCGGCGTGGGTACGCTCGTGCTCGCCGGCGTGATCGGCGCCGTCGTCAAGGTCGGCTCCACCGGCCTCAAGCTGTGGTCGGAGATCGTCGAGGTCGGCGCCTGGATCGTGGCGCCCGCCACGGGTGCCGCCACCGTCGCCGCCGAGGCCGGCGGGGCGACCGCCGCGAAGGCCACCGTCGCCGCGAAGAGCGGCGTGCCGTTCTACTTCGGCATCAACGCCTCCCCGGCGCTGCTCGCCGTCGGATACATCGTCGGCTTCAACGTCGCCGTCGTGATCTTCGCCGGCGCCGCGCTCAACCGCTGGGTCGCCGTCCCGCTGTTCTCGGCGATCGGAGACGCGTCGTCGATCATCATCGATCCCGACAAGGGCACCACCCTCGCGCAGGCCCTGGTCGACAACTCCGCGATCGACGCCGCCGGCATCACCCACAAGTTTGTTACACGCTACCTCGGCGTCGGCGGCATGCTCGTCGGCGGGCTCTACTCGCTGTTCAAGCTCCGCAAGTCGCTGCTCGGCGGCATCACCGCGGGCCTCGACGCCTACAAGCGCGCGAAGGCCGGCGGCAAGGACAGCGTGCTGCGCACCGAGCGCGACATGCCGATGAACATCATCCTGATGGCCATCGTCGCGAGCGTCATCCCGCTGTTCTTCATCTTCCTCCACTTCACCGACTCGGTCGGCATCAGCGCCGTGATGGCCGTCGTGATGATCATCGCGGGCTTCTTGTTCTCGGCCGTCGCCTCGTACATGGCCGGCCTCGTCGGCTCCTCGAACAACCCGGTCTCCGGCATCACGATCTCCACCATCCTCGTCTCCGCCTTGCTCCTCCTCGCCCTGGGCATGAAGAGCCCGGCTGGCCCGGTCGCGGCGATCCTGATCGGCGGCGTCGTGTGCTGCGCCGCCGCGATCGGCGGCGACAACCTGCAGGACCTCAAGTGCGGCCAGCTCGTCGGCTCCACCCCGTGGAAGCAGCAGGTCATGCAGATCCTCGGTGTCGTCGTCGCGGCGCTCGCGATGGCCCCGATCCTCAATCTCCTCAACGACGCCTACGGCATCGGCAGCAAGGGCCTGCCCGCTCCTCAGGCCAACCTCATGGGCACCGTGGCGAAGGGCGTGTTCGCCGGCGGCCTCCCCTGGGCCATCATCGGCATCGGCGCCGGCATCGCCGCCGTCGTCATCGCGTTCGACCTGTTCCTCGAGTCGCGCAAGGCGAAGTTCCGCGTCCCGGTGATGGCGTTCGCGGTCGGCGTCTACCTCCCGTTCGACCTCAACGTCCCCATCTTCCTCGGCGGTGTCGTCGCCTGGCTCGTCGCGCGCGTGCTCGAGCGCACCAAGGCCACGCCGGAGCGGCGGGCCGAGGTCGAGCGCAACGGCCTGCTCGTCGCCGCCGGCTTCATCACCGGCGAGGCCCTGATCGGCATCGCCCTCGCCATCCCCGTCGCGGCGAAGCACGACGACGCCGCGCTCGCGCTGTTCGACGGCGAGTACGCGAACTTCAAGTGGCCCGCGCTGATCTTCGTCGGGGTCGTCATGTACCTCCTCTACCGGCTGTCGTTCGGTCACACGACCGCCAAGCCGACCGATCTCCCGAAGGCGCGGATCAGCGAAGACTGACGTAGAATCTCGGCGCAGGGCGGCGGCGGCGAGAAACCACGCAACCGTAGGGCCGACCTGCCGATAGGACGCCCATGACCCGAATTGCCCTTGCCGTCGCCCTCGTCGCCCTCCTCCTGACCGCGTGCACGCGGGAGAACAAGGAATTCTGCTGCACGAGCGCTGCCGATTGCGCGAGCGTCGGCGTCAGCGATGACCATCGCGACTGCAACGAGGGCCTGGCGTGCGTGGACCACTCGTGCTCGCCGGCGTCGTGTGCGACCGAGGGATGTAGCGCAGCTGCACCCACGTGCGACGTGACCATCGACGTCTGCGCGGGCTGTACGAGCTCGACCGAGTGCACGCGGTTCCCGACGACCAGCGTCTGTGAACCGACCAGCGGATCGTGCGTCGCGTGTCTCGGCCCGAGCGACTGCACGGCTGCATCGCCGGTCTGCGACGGCAATGCGTGCCGCGGGTGCCGGCTGGACTCCGAGTGCTCGTCGGGCGCGTGTGCCGACGACGGTTCGTGCGTACCGGAGTCGGAGATCGTCTACCTCGCTCCCCAGGGAACCGACGTCGCCCCTTGCTCGAAACCGCAGCCATGCCGCGGTGCCAGCTTCGGCACACAGCAGACAACCAACACGCGTGACCACATCGTGTTCGCGTCGGGTACCTACACGTTTGGAAATTCTGTTTGGACCATCGGGTCCGGGCTGACGAGCGCCACGTCACTGACGATTCACGGCGGCGGAGCAACCCTGGTTACCAACAACGACGATGGGTTCGTTGCGATCACGATGCCGACGAAGATGCGCGACCTGGAGATCATCAACACGTCCTTCTGCGCGCTCGGCGTTGGTCTAACAACCGCAACGGTGGAGAACGTGAAGATTCTCGGTGGAAGCTGCGGGTTGTATGTCACCGGGTCCTTGACGCTCCGTCACAGCTCGGTCCGAACGTCCTCGTACTGCGGCATTCAGCTCGGGGGCGGACTACTCGCGATCGATGGTGTCACGGTCAGCGGCGGACTACACGGCGTATGCACCAGCGGGACCCCGGCGATGATCGACTTCACCAACCTCCTGGTCTTCGGGACCTCCGGCGCGGGACTCGATCTCCTTGATGCTCACGGCACCATTACGTTTTCTACGGTGACTGCCACCGGCCTTGCGGGGACGGGAACCGAGGTAACAGCGATCCGTTGCCCACCGTTCGGCAGCATCGCGGTCACGTCCAGTATTGCCTGGACCCCAAATCTGTTTCGTCCGGTGGTGGAGAACTGTGTGGTCTCGAACTCCATTGTCGGTCCGACACAGGTTCTCGGCGGAACCAACCAGGATCCTCTGTTCACGAATCCCGATGGGAACAACTTCCATCTCAACGGAGGTAGCCCAGCGGTGGACATGGCCAACGGCGGTCCCGCACGTGACTTCGAGGGCGAAGCACGCCCCAAGGGAGCACGGTTCGACTGGGGAGCCGACGAGGCACAATGACCGGGCGGCGGGTGATCGGGATCTCAGCGAAAGCCAGACGTTCGCTGGGTGGGAGCAGGCTCCCCAGGGTCAGCTGGCCCCACATGTAAGAGGCCGGAACTACTCAGTGCAAGCAATGTACATCGTAGGCGCGGTGCTTGCTGCAGTAGGATTTACTTCAATGGGAGCCCTACGTATGAACCGCCTATCGTTCGCCTTCGCCTTCGCCTGCAGCCTCGTCGCGTGCGGACCGAAGGAGTTCGGAAGCGTGTGTTCCGAGGTGCCGGCCCCCGCGGCATGCATGACGGCATGCGATCCCACGCCCGGCGCCGCGAACGCCTGTCCCGGCGGCTTCCACTGCTCCGCGGATGGCAAGTGCGACGCGCAGTGCACCCCGGGCGGCAGCCAGTGCGGCGACGGCTACAAGTGCACCGACGACGGCTACTGTGTCGACGACCAGGGACCCGGCAGCAACGGCCCGGACGCGAGCTGCCCGTCGATCAACTTCACGCCGATGCCCGTGACGCCCTCGATCCAGCTCGTGCTCGACCAATCGGGTTCGATGTACAGCAACAATCTGGGTCCGACAAACCGCTACGTCGCGATGCGCGACGCACTCGTGAAGAACGGCACAGGCGTCGTTACGACGCTCGAAGCCAAGGCTTATTTCGGCTCGAAGCTCTACACCTGTAATAACGCCAACACCGACTTCACCGACGTCCCCCGAGCGCTGAATAACGCCAACGCGATTCGCACGTCGATCGACAGCAAGGTAGCAGGACAGAACACTCCGACCGCTGCTGCCCTCGATCAGGCGCGCATCGACTTCGGGGCTAACCCACCGCCCGCGGGGTCGCCTCCGGTCATCGTGCTCGCGACAGACGGTGAGCCGAACAGCTGCAACCAGAACCTCAACCAGACGCAGTACAACGCGCAGTCCGTCGCAGCCGCGGCGGCCGCGTTCACCGCAGGCTATCCGGTATACGTCCTGGCGATCAGCACCGGCAACAACACCCACTTCCAGGACCTCGCGAATGCCGGGGCGGGCGTTGCGTCGGGAGCCACCTACTACCCGGTCAACAGCGCGGCTGCTCTCCAGGCTGCGTTCCAGACCATCATCAACGGCGTCATCTCCTGCGACCTCAAGCTGACGAGCAGCATCGACCAGAACTCGGCGATGAACGGCACCGTGATGCTCAACGGCCAGACGCTCGTCTACGGCGTCGACTGGGTCCTCGTCGGCGGCAACATCATCCGCCTCCAGGGCAGCGCCTGCACGATGCTGAAGGGCTCCTCGAACCCGGCGGTGAGCGCGACGTTCCCGTGCGGCAGCGTCATCTTCTGAGCTGAACCATCTCCCCGCTCACGAGCCCCGCCGCGATGCGGGGCTTCGTCGTTTCGGCGCTGCCGGATTCAGGCCGACAGGATCCGCCCCATGCCCTCGTATTCGAGCACGGCGGCGCGCGCGAGGTGCTCGCTGGTGATCTGCCCGCCTTCGTCCGCGGCGAGATACGCAGCGCGCAGGACCGCGTTGCGGATGTAGCCACCCGACATGACGAAGCGCTCCGCGAGAGCGTCGAACGAGAGGTTCGGGGCCACCGGCGCCGCGGTCGGCACCATCGCCGCCCACAGCAGCCTTCGCTCTGCGACCTCGGGCGTGGGGAACTTGACGTGGACCGAGAGGCGCCGGCGAAATGCTTCGTCGATCGCCGTCTCGTGGTTCGTGGTCAGGACGCAGAGGCCGGAGAACTGCTCCAGGCGCTGGAGGAGGAAGTTGACCTCCTGGTTGGCGTAACGGTCGTTGCTGGAGCGCACCTCGGTGCGCTTGCCGAACAGCGAATCCGCCTCGTCGAACAGCAGCATCGCGTGCCCCGCCTCCGCTGCGTCGAACAGGGCGCCGAGGTTCTTCTCGGTCTCGCCGATCCACTTCGAGACGACCTTGCTGAGGTCGACCTGGAACATCTCGACGTTCAGCGCCTTCGCGACCAGCCCCGCGGCCATGGTCTTGCCGGTGCCCGGCGGCCCCGAGAACAGCGCCGCGACGCCGACACCGCGCCCGACCTTCGCCGTGAAGCCCCAGTCCTCGAGCACGCGACTGCGCTCGCGAACGCGCGACAGCATCTCGATGATCGCGGTGGTCTGCTCGTCGGGGAGGACGAGGTCCTTCCATGTCTGCGTGACGCTGATCCGGGTCGCGAGCCCGGCGAACCGATCGTCGAGCAGCCCGCGGATCGCGGTCTCGATGTGCGCCGGGACCAGCGTGGTCGACGCCGCCTCGCGGACCGCGATCGCACTCGCCCGAACCACGAGCGCGGGTGCGATCGGATACATGCTCGCGAGGATGCGCGCGTCATCGGCCGTGGTCGTCGGGATCTCCCGCCGCCACAGCCCCGCGCGCTCGGCGCCGGTCAACCGCGCGACCTCGACGGTCCGAGGTGCACGCGCCCACCTGCGCGGAATGGGGCGTGCGCTCGTCGCGAGCACCATGATGTCGACGAGCTCCGTCTCGAACACATCGAGGCGCTCGGGACGGTCACCCAGCCTGGCGAGGGCATCGAGATCGTGAAACACGGGTATCAGGTCCAGCACCGCGCACTCCCGCGCGATCACCCGCAGCTGAGCTCGAAGCAGCGCCCGATCCTCGTGGAGTGCGGAGGAGTCGATCACGAGTGCCCGGTGCCCGGCGGCGGTGCACGCGGCCGCGAGCAACGTCCGCTTGCCGCTGCCGCTCGAGCCAGTGAGGAGCAGCGTCCCGGGCCGGGTCGAGACCGCACCGATGCCCGCGCGCACGGCTTCCAGAGCGCCCGCCGGGAGCACGAGCTGCTGCAGCACCTCGGCGCCCACCGGGTGGACCGCCGCGAACCCGGCGAGCGCCGGATCGAGGCGGTGTTTGCCGAGGGCGAGCTCGAGCACGCGCTCGCGAACGCGGACCCGCCGTGCGTGGAACGCGAGATCTGCGTCGCCGGGGTGGACCTCGATCAGCACCGTGCGCGAAAGCCTGCCGAGCGGACCGAGCTCGTCGAGCCCGAGGCCAGGAGCGCTCGGATAGCCCACCGCGAGCAGCGTCCCGATGGTGGGTGATGGCGCGTCACCGCCGACGTGCGCGACGAGCGAGCGCAACCGCGGATCGAGCTCGACCCCGACGAGCACCCACAGGACATCCAGCTCGGACGCCGTGAGGCCCAGGGTGTGCCGGAGGACCTCGAGGCTCGTCGTACCGTCGGCGGCGTCGGGCGCCGCGTTCGCAGCGCCTGCCTCTCCCGAGAGCCACCCCTGCTCGCGTCCGCGGCCGATCGCGGCGAGGGTCAGCGTGGACGCACGCGCCAGGCCGCGGGTGAGCCCGGGTTGCCCTACTTCTTGATCGGTGGACATGGCTGTCCCGTCCTGATCGCGTTGGCGACGATGTTGATCTGCGCCTCGAAGTCGGGCTCGTTGAGCGAGAGCATCGCGGGAATCTTCCAGCACGAGTCTGGCGGAGTTCCGCACATCCGCATGGTCGCGTTCGCCATCGAGACGACCCCAAACCACTTGTCGTTCATCTTCTCCCGCGACGAGGGGTGCAGGTCGAGAAGGCCGCTCTTGACCTCGATCGTCGCGGCGTGCAGCTGATCCGCGATGTTGTCGCAGGTGTCACGCCGCACCTGCTCACGCTCGCGAGCCTCGCGGGCCTCGATCCACGGGACGACGAGCACCCCAACGGCAGCGAGCGCCAGTCCGGCGCACGCCAGACGCGTCTTGCGGTCGAGGGGGCGCCAGGCAAGTACGCCCACCACCGCGACGATCAACACCATTCCAATCGAGAACCACATGTTCGCCTCCGGACCTGGTGGACGCTAGTCGCGAAGCAACTCGAGGGAAAGGCCCTGGGCCACCTCGACGTACTTCGTGACATCTCGATCGTTCGCTTCCCGTGCGACGTGGCAGTCCTCGCTCGGATGACCGGCCACCAGGTCGTCGAGACACGCTCCGATTGGCATGCTCGGATCCCGATGCACGAGCTGGTTGCCGCCACGTAGGTACCGCTGGATTCGACCGTCCGCGGTCACGAGCGCGCTCTCGATCGGCGTCGGCGGATTCGACGACGAGCAGAGGCGCACCAGCTTGTTCACCTTCAGATCGCGCACCGTGCCGAGGGAGCGCAGGCGCTTGCGCACTTCAGGACCGGCGTTGTCGAGCCGGATCCCGTATCCGGGAGCATCGAGGAGCTGGCTCCCCGTCGTGAGGAAGATCTCGAGAATGCCGAACGTCTCCTCGACGACAGCTCCTTGGTGCAATTCCAGGTGTGCGTCGAGACCCTTCGGATCGACGTTCGCCGCGTGCGCCCCGACCTCGGACGCGTGCGGATCGAAGCCGGACGTCGGGATCCCGGGCCGCCGTGCCCACGGATCGCGCGCGCCCATCGCTCCATGCTTCGCCTGCGCGAGGAAGTTGGTCCACGCGATCACCGTCTGATCCGCCACGACGTCGAGGATGTTCGTGACCTTCGCGAGGTCGATCGGCATTGTCACGAGCGCTTGCAGCTCTGTGGTCGATAGCGAGGCCAGCCGGTCGTTGACCTCGGACCAGCGCGCAGCGAGCTCGAACTGCGAGATCGAAATTTGAGCGCGAAGCTGGTCCTTGAACGCCTGCTTGAGGTCGGAGAGGCTCGTCGGCTTCGGCGCTACGTGGCCGTGGAACGCCTGCTTGATCGCGTCCTTCACGCCATCCTCCACGAACTTGCGGCTGGCCTGCTCGATCAAGGTCTTTCCAGCAAGCCCGAGGACGCCTCCGACGGTTACCGCGATCGACCCGGCCGATCCCGCGAGCACGAGCGCGGCCGCGAACGCCAGGAACGAGGCCGTATCCCCGGTGAGTGGTGCCTCTGCCTTTGCGATCGCATCGACCCCAGTCTCGGTGCCGCGCGTCACCGCGCTGAGCAATGCCTGCTGGAGACTTCCAAACTGCGCGATCAACCCCATGCGGTGCTCGAGATCCGACACCTCGTGCGTGCCTCGCTCGGGCACCCCGAGGCCGTGCTCGTCCTCGAGCGAACGCATCATCGGATCGGCGACCGGCGTTGCCTTCGCGCCGCCGTGATCGGCTGCCGCTTTCGCGCGCCCGATGGCACGCGTGGGCTGTTGCTGCTTGTCGACGTTTCCCTTCCCCATGGTCATCTCCTCCTGTGGTCGTGGATGGTCAACGGCGAAGCGCTTCGCGCCGGCGCGCATCTGCAAGGAAGGCGAGCAGCCGGCCTCGGCGTTCGACGACGAGCCGCGAGAACCGCGCCGCGAGCACGTCACCGGAACGCGGATGCGCGAGCCGCGCGTGCATCGTGCGGGCGTCGAGCGCACCCAGCTCGGCAAACGCCGCGCCCAGCTCGCGCTCCTTGCGGCGGAACGCCCCATCGATGGTCTCGCCGTCGAGCGGCGCGCCATCGAGGATCGCGAGGAAGAGCTCGTCGTTTCCGTCGTTCCGCGCAGGCGATTGCCTGGGGCTGGTCGGGCGCGGCGCGATCGAGGTCGGCGCTGGTTCCCGGGTGACCATCTCCCTGCGCTCGGGGCGACTTGGCGCCGGCTGGGTCGCGAACATGCCTTGTGCAGCCATGAGGTGGCCTATCGACCACCGTGGGCGCCGGTTGCGTCAAATCTGATTGTCCAGGCAACTCAGATGGTTGCCCTACATCAGAACGCGTAGAAGTCTTCGGGGATGGTCTCGGTCGGCCGCCAGTCGACCTCGCCGGCCTGCGCGCCCTTGTACTGGATCAGCGTCTCCGCGCACAGCGTGGAGTTCTTGCGCGGCGACTCGGACTTGGCGGCGCGCATCCACGCGAGCGCCTGCGCCATCGTGATCTGGTTGGTCCGCGCGAGGCCCACGACGAGCACCAACAGGTGCTTGCAGGTCGAGCCCTGGAGGCCCATGCAGTCCTCGAGGTCGGGTTGCGAGCAGCCGTAGTGGCCGTCCCTGGTCAGCCAGCTCGCGTAGACGCTGCCCGAGCCGCTCTGGCTCCGCACCACCCCGACGAGCTGCTCCGGCAGAACATTCGCGTACAGCTGAAACCTGTCCTTGCGCAGCATGTCGAGCGCGCGGCCGACCTTGCCGCGATCACCGCAGGCATAGAGCTGATTGATGAACGTCGGGAAGTCGAGCTCGCCGCTGCCATCGGTGGGCGTCTTGACCCGCACCAGGGTGAGGAACTTCCCCTCGTCGATGACGGTGATGTTCGCGCCCTTCTCCACCAGGCGTTTGGCCTCGTTGACCCGCGCGATCTTCTTGTCGCCGCGCCGGTTCCCGACGACGAGGAAGTCGAGCGTCGCGTCGATGTCGGTCGTCGCGATGCCACCCGCGGCCTCGACCATCTTGACGAGCATCGTGTCGTCGAGGCCGGCGGGGCAGCAGTCGAAGCCGCCGGCGAACGCGAAGCGTTTGCCCGTGGACACCCGCGGCTTCGCCTTGGTTGGCTTCGCCGCCTTCGCGGGCGCAGCGCCCTTCATCGCCTTCAGCGGCTTCGCGGACGCTGCCGCCTTCGAGATGCTCGCCGTTGCAGCCTTCGCCGCTCTCGCGGGCGTCTTCACCGGCACCACTCGTCGGGTCATGCTGCGACAATACCCAGCTCCGATGCCGCGTGGGTGCGCCCCGGGTGCGCGGCGGTCCTTACCGACGCGGCGGTTTCCCTCGGCGACGTTCTGGCCGACGCTCTGTGCGGCAGAGCGGAGCTGCTTCTCGAGGACGGGATCGTGGGACCGGAGCGCCTTGAGCGCCGGGACGCAGGCCCGGAGGAGCTGGAGGGAGCGGGCGTAGGCATCGAAGGTCACGGGAGTCGGATTGATGGTCATGCCCCGTCCCGCGCGAGAACCGTGTCGCGCGCTGCGAACGGAGGCGCGCGTTCTCGTCGATGATCCGCGCGCGCGGCACGAGTTCTCGGCGCGCAGGGGCAAAAGACCATCAAACCGGCCCCGTGGCCGGAGGTGCCGCAGCCTGCTCCCTCCAGCGACGACCGCGCTCGCCGCGAGGTCCGCACGAGCACGTCCGGGAGCTGTGCGCCACGGCGGCCTGGGGTCGCCGTGGCGCGCTCGGCACCACCGCCACGCGGGGCGATGGCGCGGGCTCGTGACGAGCGGCCGGCGAGAGGGCGCCGCCGGCAACACCGCTTAGGTGCCGATGCCGACGCCGATGCCGATGCCGATGCCGATGCCGATGCCGACCTCCACCCGCACCGGATCGGTCTCCGAACTGGACGTCCGCCTCGGCGTCCAGTGGCGGGTATCGGAATCGGAATCGGAATCGGAATCGGAATCGGAATCGGAATCGGAATCGGAATCGGAATCGGAATCGGTCTCGGTCTCGGCGTCGGCGCCGGAGCGAGCCCGAACCCGAACGCCCACTGCGTCGGCACCGCCGAACGCTCAGCTACCGAGCGGGCGCGCCATGCGCAGGGCGCGCTGGCCGCGGTCGTAGGTCGCGGAGCCATCGATGATGCGAAAGCCCGAGCGCGCGTAGAGGCGCTGGGCGCCGGTGTTGGTCTCGGCGACCGTGAGCCGCAGCGATGGGATCTGGCTCGACGGAGCGACGCGCTCGGCGACCTCGATGACGTGGGCGAGCAGCTTGCCGCCGATGCCGCGCCCCTGCTGCGCGGGGAGCACGGCGAGGGCGAGGAGGTCGGCGACGACCTGGGTGGCTCCCGTGCCGGTGCCGGTGGGGTCTTCCATGTAGAAGCCGAGCATCGCGAAGCCGCGGCCGCGGCCCTGCAGATCGGCGTCGATCCATGCGAGCACACCCGGCTGCTCGAGCCAGGACGGGAGAATCCGCGTGTAGTCACCGAGGTCGTGATAGGCCTCGGCTCCCGTGGCGATGATCCACGGGTGGTCGGTGACCTCGGCACGACGGATCATCGGACTTCCCGAGCGTACCGCGCGAGCGGCCGCGGTGCTCGCGCCCAACTCAGATCGGTTCAGATCGCCGCAGATCAGCCGGCGAAGCCGCCGCCCTGCACATCGCTATCGGTGCGAGCGCGGGTGGTGGCCTGCGCCGAAGCGGCGGGCTTGCGCGCGGGGAGCGCGCTCATCGAGGTCGTCACGGAACCGGATGCGAGCGTGCGCAGCGTGTAGCGGCCGGGGGTGGTGCGAACGAACAGCGAGCCCTCGCCCTTGCGCTTGATGTCCATCGACAGGTCGCGCGCGACGACGGTGTCAGGAGTCTTCGACTTGCTCGGAAGACGCACCCCCGCACGTTCCACGATCTCGCGCACAGACATCGGGACGGCGGTCTCGCGCAGGATCTCCTCAACCACAGCAAGCGTACTCATGACCGTCGTGCCTCCCTCGAATGATTATGGCCCCGCAAGCTCGGCCAACACAGCGACTCGGTACCGTCGAGACGAGGGTCATCCTATCCTCGTGGGTTTCCGGAACCAGTCTTGACATCAGTTTTTTTTGGGAACGCTGCAAGGTGCCAGGACGACGCAGATCCGGGTTGAAATTTTTTGCCGCTGTGGTCCGTCAGACGGCCGCGCGCGTTGCGCACTTCGGGTACTTGAGCGAATGCTCGGGCGGGGCGCGAAGCCCCCTACAGGGAGACTGTTCCATGGGATTTGTCGAGCTCATCACGCTACTGCTCAGCCTCACGGGTTTCGGCATTCAGGCCAACCCGAAGGCACCCACCGCCGATCAATCGCTGCAGTATGCGATGCCCGACCCCGACGTCGTGGTTCACATCGACGCCGCGACGATCGTTCCCAACAACTACAAGCTCCTGGCCGCACTCCCGAACAAACCGGAGATCAAGGCGTCACCGGAGCTGTCGAAGATGGTGCGACAGGTGGTGGGCCAGGTCGAGGGCGCCCGCGGCCTCGCGAAGGGCGCGACCGGCGTCGACATCGCCACGGACATCAATGATGCGACCGTGTTCATCCAGCTCGTGCCGCAGAAAGAGCCGGCGTTTGTTGCCACCGTGCACGGCAAGTTCTCCACGGCACTGGTCGACAAGATCGGCAAGATGACCAAGGGCACCGTGACCAAGGTCGGCTCGGCGATGATGGTCGAGACCACCCCGACCGATCCGGCGATCGGCGTGACCAAGGACGGCGTGATGCTCGCAGGCACCGCGAACCTCGTGCGCGACCGCCTCGCCGATTCGTGGAAGTCGCCACCCCACGGCGCGGGCACGAACCTCGGCTACTCCGCCGACGTGATCAACGCCCACCCGGTCTACGCGGTGGTGCTGACGATGTCGGCCTCGGCGCGCAAGCAGGTGATCCAGGGCGTGGGCGGCAAGAACTTCCTGACCGACCTGGTGACCCGCCACAAGCTGCTCTCGTTCTCGGTGTTCGCCGACGGCGTGGGTTGGAGCTGGATCGATAGCAGCAAGGCTGGCCTCGACTCGATGGGCATGATGTCGGAGGGCGTGCTCGAGCTGATGAAGGCCGCCCAGATCGCCCCCCGCGCCGTCGCGAAGATCGCGCTCGGCGGGATCGATTCGTACAAGGGCACGAGCAAGCAGATCGACGCGCTGATCGCCCGCAAGGCGGATGTCCTCAAGCTCGTCGACACGTACACCGGCGACGGCAACTTCAAGGTGTCCATCAACAAGGACCCGTCGAAGCTCCGCCTCGACGTTCGCGCGACCGGCAAGAGCCTCAGCGAGGTCGTCTCGGCCGGCATGTTCCTGCCGGGCGCCGCCATGTTCTTGCTGATGGGCAGGAACGCCAGCTCGATCTCCCAGCAGCAGCCGATGGAGCAGGTCGAGCCGGCGAAGCCGGCGAAGCCGCCCGCGCTCGGCGGTGGTCGCAAGTAGTCGCGCTCAGCTGGCGGCCAGGCCCACGGGCCGCAGGTGCTGGACGAGCTCCCGGATCGACGTCAGGTCCTCGAACTCCATCCCCTCGTCCTCGCTGGCGAGGACGGGCTCGACGGTGATGATCATGTCGTCATCGACCGGCGGGAACTCGTCGCGCGACGTGCGGCGCTGCCCGACCCGGCGCTCGTAGCGGAACACCCGGGTATCGGCCTTGCCCCACCGGCGGTCGGTGCGGCGGCGCTCTCGCGAGATGATCAGCCGGAGCTCGGCGATCGTGGGCGGCATCGGGCTCAGGGCGAGGAGCTGGCCCGCGCAGTTGAAGCACATCGGCTTCCAGCTGCCGTAGAGCTCGACGGCGCGGAGCACCCGGCGGCGCTTCTCCGGGCAGGTGACGCACTTCGCGCCCATCCCGACCGGCCGCGCATCGACCCAGCGCGCGTAGCAGCCCCAGCAGCGTCCACGGCGAAGCTCGCTGACGGGCGCCTTGCAGACGTCACATGCGAAGAGGCTCACCCAACGGTGCTACGGCAGCAGGGATCCCGGGACAAGTTTTCGGCTAGGCTGTGACCGCTGTGCCGTCGACGCGCGCGCTCATCCACGCCCCGTGGTCGGCCTCGAAGGTGTCGACGGCCCTCCGCTGCCCACAGCTGTTTCACTTCAAGTACATCCAGAAGATGAAGGAGCCCGAGGTGATGCCGGAGGCCCGGATCGGCAAGGCGATCCACAAGGCGCTGGAACAGATCTTGATGGGCACACCCCTCCCCGAGTCGACCGCGACGATTCGCGCCGAGCTGCCGAGCGAGATCGAGCAGATGCGCTTCGACAACCTGGTGCCGGGCATCCCTCCGTTTCTCGGCCGGATCGGACAGTTCCGCCGGCGGCGCCGCGTGTCCCGCCAGCTCGTGGAGTACTCGCTCGCAGTCCGCGAGGACCTGACGACCACGGCGTTCTACGCGGGTGATGCGTACTACCGTGGCGTCCTCGATCTCGGGTACCTGTTCGAGGACGACTCGGTCGCGCTGGTCGACCACAAGACCGGGGCGCGCATCCCGGGCACGACGGTCGCCGATCAGCTCGAGGGCTACGCCGTGCTCGCGGCGTCCGCGTTTCGCCACGTCCGCCGGTTCTGGCTGGGCATTCACTGGATCGCGGAGCGCGCGGTCGAGTGGAGCCCGTCGGTGCGGCCGGAGGTGGTGCACGACGAGCTCGTGCCCGACTTGCTCGATAACATCGAGGCCGCGGCGCTCGCCGTCGATGACGGCCCGCGCCCGAACGCGGGGTCGTGGTGCGATCGCTGCAGCTACCGGACGGTGTGCCCCGCGAGCAAGGACATCCGGTACGAACCCGTCGAGTACTACGAAGACGACGACGAATGACGAAGCTCGAGTTGATCCAGCGGCAGCGGCGGTTCGAGAGAGAGCTCGCGCGCGACGAGCACACGCGCGCCGCGGCGAGGCTCGTGGCCGGCAAGACGCACGATCTGTTGAACCTCGTGCAGATCGTGAAGCTCGCCACCGCGGAGCTCGGGAAGCACTGCGCGCCAAGCGGCCAGGAGTTCATCGACGATCTGACGCGGGCGGCCGTCGATGCGGAGGCGTCGCTGCGCGAGCTGATGGGGGTCGCCCGGCCCGACCGCAAGCCAGCGCGCGGGCCCACGGTCGGCGGGGTCATCACGCGCGCGGTCGAGGAGCTCCGCGAGAGCATCCCGATCGATCTGCACCTCGCGATCAGCCCGGAGACCGCGACGGCGCTGTCCGCCGAGGAGCTGACGCACCTCGTGTTCGGCATCGCGCTCGATGCCGCGGATGCGCCCCGCATCGAGCTGTTCGTCCGCGAGCGCCGGATCGCCGACGCTCCGTGGGTCGAGATCGTGCGCGGCGCCGATGTACCTGCCAACGAGGGCGAGCCCTCGTTCGACCTCGGCTCCGTCGAGCGCGTGATCGCGCGCGCGGACGGGGAGATGTCGTGCTCGGAGCGACGCGGGGGCGGCAGCGAGCTGGTCGTCGCCCTGCCGGCCCTGTGAGCTCGCGCTACTTCCGCCAGCGCATGATCCGCGCGGGCCACACGACGAGGCCGTCGTCGCGGCGCTTCGGCGCATCGCGCGCCACGAGCTTCGCGATGTTCGTCAGCCGCTCGTCCAGATCGCCGGGCGCGTTGGCGGGTGCATCGAGCGCGGCCGTGCCGTCCTCGCCAAGCGACGCGGTCGTCGAGAACACGGCGTCGGGCGTGTAGATCGACGCCTTGTAGGTGGCCCGCTCACCGTCGTCGGTGGCGCGCTCGAGAAGGAACCGCGCACCCTCGGTGGGATGGAGGTTCCTACTCACCCAGATCCGCGGCGAACCGACCCGAGACGTCGGCGGCGTTGCCCCACTGGGACTTCTTCCACTCCGCATTCCACGTGCGGAGGAGCCACGCAGGATCGAGCGTGAGGCGCGTGCCGATCGGCGACTTGCCCCACAGGTCTGTCTTCTCGCCCCTGTCCTTCGCGAGATCGAAGATCCTCGGCGCTCCGGTCGCCATCAGGTGGGCCTTCCAGTGCCCGACCCGCGCCGCGTGGCCGAGCTCGTAGCGCGAGGAGAACGACATCAGCGGATAGCCGCCGCCGCCGTTCGCGAGGTTCACCAGCGACTGGCCCTGCCACTCTGGATCGGTCGGTACGCCGAGCGCGTCCGCGAGCGTCGGGACGATGTCGATGCCCTCGGTGCCCTCGGTGATCTTCGCCGCGGGGAACATCGCCGGGTAGTGGATGAGGAGCGGCACGTGGACGAGCGTCTCGCGCGAGCTCCCACCGTGACCGACGCGGCCGTCCTCCCACTGCTCGTCGCCGTGATCGGCCGTGATGATCAGCATCGTCTGATCCCACACCCCCCACGCCTGGAGCTTCGCGACGAGCTGGCCGAGCAGGTCGTCCTGGTAGCTGACGTTCGAGTCGTAGAGCGCGCGCACGTGGTCCTTCTCGCGATCCGTCAGGTCCTTGCCGTTCGAGCCATTCGGGCCGTCGTCGCCGTACTCGGTGGTGAACCGCCCCTTGTATCCGCCATCGTACTTGCCCATCCACGGCTGCTTCGCGCGCCACGTGACGTGCGTGTCGATCAGGCCGAGGTAGAGGAACCACGGCTGGTCCTTCTTCGGCGTCACGAACGACAGGCCCTTCTCCATCACGTCGGCGCCCTTGAGGCCGAGGCTCGACTCGATGTGGTTCACGTACTTGTCCCACGACGCGCCGTAGCCGCGCTTCGGGCGGATGTAACCGTTCGCCGATGCGCCGGCCGTGAACTTGCCGGACTTCTTCGCGACCTCGTCGATCGTGACGTACTTGTCGGCCAGCACGTCCTTCATCTCGATCGCCTTGTGCTTCGCGAGGTACATCGAGGTCCACATCGAAGCGTGCGAGACCTGGCTCTCGTTGCCCTGGACGTAGTTGTTCATGAACAGCGTCGAGCTCTCCGCGAGCTTCTCGAAGTTCGGCGCCTCGGGGCGCGCCTTCGGATTGAACGGACGCACGCGATCCGCGCGCAGCGAGTCCATGATCACGTAGACGACGTACTTCGGAGGCGCGCCGCGCTTCACCTGCGGCAGCGCGCCTGGAACGACGAGCGCCGCGTTCGCCAGCGATGACTTCGCACAGCCCGCGCCGTCGAGATCGAGGCGCACGGCCTTGCCGCCGAGCGCGGCGAGGTCCACCGCGGAGCCGGTTCCGACCAGCTTGCCCTCGGCCGTGGAGCCGTCCTCGGCGGTGGCGAGCACGCTGACCTGGCAGCTGCCGTCGCTGAGGTCGCCCGTCAGCTTCGCCTTGTCCGGGATCATCACGTAGTACGAGAGCGTGGACTCCTTGGGCAGCTGCAACGCCTTCTGCGCCGGATCGTAGAACTGCACGCTGCCGTCATCGCCGGGCGCCACGCTGCCGCCGATCTGGATCCACGCCACCGCGGCCTCCGAGGGCTTCGCGAACAAGGACAGCGAGTTCTCGCCGTCCTTGAGCTGGCCCGCCGGGACGTTGAGATCGATGGTCGACCAGCCGCTCGCGAGCTTGCCGTTGATGTCCTTGTTGTCGTTGACCTTGAGGCTGATCGCGCCATCGGCCTTCGAGAACACGCGCATCCGCACGATGTTCCGGCCCGCCTCGGCCGCCGAGAGCGGCACGAACACGCTCGCGGTCTTGCCCGTCATCCGCGCGACCTTCACGCCGCCCTCGGTCTGGCGGAGGTCCCACGCCTTCTTCCCGCCCTTCATCACGTTGCCGAACCGGATGTACTTCGCGAACCCTGCCGAACCGGCGGGCAGGAGCAGTCCGCCCCCGCGCTTGAGATGCGCGGACAGGCGGTTGTCGACCAGCGAGTAGACGGCGCGCTCGGGACCGCGCGCCGCGGCGCGCGCGGGCGGCGTCGAGGGGGCATCGACCTTGGCCACCTGCGTGCCACCGCCGCCGCCACCACCACCGCCGCCTGCTGGCACGGTCGCCGCGCCGCCTTCCGCGACCTTGGCCTCCGTCGTGGTCGGCTCCTTGGTGGTCTTGCCACACGCGGTGAGCGCGAGGGCGAGTGAGAATACAGACAGACGGTGAAGCATCGTCGGATGACCCTATGGGTTCGGATGGATCGGAGGCAAGAAAGCGCCTCCCAGGCGGGCGGGCGAACGCGTCAACCACCGTCGGTATTCCGAATGTGCCCTGTCGTCAAGTCCAGGGAGATCGGGCATCAGCAAAACGCCTGGACGGACGACGTGCGCACCGTCGGCGGCTCGGCGCATTGTCCCGACCATGATCAAGCACCTGCTCGCGACCTTCGTCCTCGTCAGCTCGTTGTCGGCCGCCGGTCACGCCGACACCGCGAAGCCCGCCACCCCCGCCAAGCCGGCGCCGGCCGCGCCCGCAAAGACCGAGCCCGCGCCGCCGGCCCCGAAGGTCGAGCCGCTCGATCTCAACACCGCGAGCGAGGCCGACCTCGTCGCGCTGCCCGGCATCGGCGAGGCGTACGCGAAGAAGATCATCGCCGGCCGGCCCTATGCGAAGAAGGATCAGCTCGTCTCGAAGAAGGTCGTTCCGGCCGCGGCCTACGCGAAGTTCAAGGACAAGGTGGTCGCGACGCAGGCCGCGAAGCCCACCGACAAGGCCGCCGCGAAGCCCGCCGACAAGGCCGCCGCGAAGCCCGCCGACAAGGCCGTCGCGAAGCCCGCGACGAAATAGCGCCCCGGCGAACCGTGCCGCCGCGCGGTTCGGGCTCGCGCGCACATTCTCGGCATCGCGACGCTGGTCCGGCGGCTATTCGACCCGCCAGGCGTGGGCGTAGATGTTCGCCCGCTCCCCACGTACGAAGCCGACGAGCGCGACGTTGAACCGCTCTGCAAGCTCGATCGCGAGCGAGCTCGGCGCCGACACCGCGGCCACCACGGGCACCCCGAGCATGATCGCCTTCTGCACCAGCTCGTAGCCGAGTCGCCCGGAGAGAAACAACGCGTGGCGCGCCGGATCCAGCGGCTGCGTGCGGGTCCAGCCGACGACCTTGTCGACGGCGTTGTGGCGTCCAACATCCTCGCGTGCAGCGACCAGCTCGCCGGCGAGCGTGAACAGCCCCGCGGCGTGAAGACCGCCGGTGTCGTCGAACACCTGCTGCACCGCGCGCAGCGCATCGGGCATGCGTTGGATCGCCGCGCGCGCGATCTTCGTGTCGGCGGACACCTCCTTCGCGCGCAGCTCGAGGTCCGCGATCGCGACGCGCCCGCACACGCCGCACGCCGCGGAGGACAGCAGCCCGCGGCCGGCGAACGCCGCGGCATCGACATCGATGTCCACCGCGTCGTCATCGACCTGAACGATCATCGACGGCGGCACCGACTCGGCGTGGAGCAGGCCCGTGACGAGCTCGAGGTCGTGCCCCGGCGTGCGCATGATCGTCGCCACCGGTGCGCCCCGCGCGCGGAGCTGGAGCGGCGCCTCGATCACGACCGCGTCGCGATCCGCACGCCGCCCTTCGGCATCGATGCGCTCGATCGCGATACGTCGGGTGGGTTTCACCGGGACACCTTAGCGCGGTAGAGTCGCGCCGTGTCCACGGTCAAAGATCGCGTGTTCCGCGATCCGGTCCACGGCCTGATCGAGTTCAAGGGTGAAGATCGCCCGATCGCGGACTTGCTGGATACGCGTGCCGTGCAGCGGCTGCGCCGGATCAAGCAGATGGGGTTCGCGTGGCTCGTCTACCCGGGCGCCGAGCACTCGCGGTTCGGCCACGCGCTCGGCGCATTCCACATCGCGCAGCGCGTGACCGAGCGGCTCGAGCTCGCGCCCGCGCTCGCGCGGCATGTCAAGGTCGCGGCGCTGCTCCACGACATCGGTCACGGTCCGTTCTCCCACGCCTGGGAGCACGTGTTCGCCGGCCACGATCACGAGCGCTGGGGCGGCCGCATCGTCGCCGAGAACACGGAGCTGCGCGGGGCGCTCGAGGCGCTCGAGCCCGGCCTGCCGGAGACGCTCGGCGCGTTCTGGGGCAAAGGCTACAAGCCGGCGTTCGCGCGCAAGCTCGTCAGCTCGCAGCTCGACGTGGATCGGCTCGACTATCTGCTGCGCGACGGACACTACTCCGGCGCCGGCTACGCGACCTACGACCTCGACTGGATCATCCACGCGATCCAGATCGCGAACGTGCACACCGGCAACGACGATCCGAGTGACCTCGTCGTCGACTACCGGCGCGGCATGTACGCGGTCGAGCAGTACCTGTTCGCGCGTTCGTACATGTACGCGCAGGTCTATCACCACAAGACGGTGCGCGCGGCCGAGTGGATGTTCATCAAGACCCTCGAGCGCTTCGCGCAGCTCGCGCGCCAGGATGTCGAGCCGCCCGGGCTGCCGATCGCAGGCGCGATGGCGCGCGGCAAGACCGTCGACGTCGACGACTACCTGCGCCTCCACGACATCTCGCTGACGACCGCGATGGATCGGTGGGCCGGGCGTGACGGTCCGGCGGCGGCCGACCCCGTGCTCCAGGATCTCGCCGCGCGGCTCACGGCTCGCCGGCTGTTCAAGACGTTCGATCTCGGCGACGACAAGGCCGCCGCCGACTACCTGTGGCCGCAGGCGCTCGAGGTGGCGACGAAGAGGTTCGGCGTGCACGCGACGAGCTACCTGCACCTCGATACGGCACGGCAAGTCGGCTACCTCGCCGCCGATCACGAGGAGCTGCACGTGATCGATCATCCGAAGTACGGCGCGGTCACGCTGTCGCGCCTGCTCGAGGACATGCCGCTCGGCCAGCCGATGGCCGCGATCCGCCTCGTCTACGCGCCCGAGCTCGCCGACGAGCTGCGCCCGCTGGTCGAGCACGCGCTGCAGCGCGGTCGTGGCCGCCGCTAGCCCGCGCGGTGGCCCGGACCCCGCTGTATGCTCCGCGACCAAGCATGGCGAAGCAGCAGATCGCGATCCTCGGTGGGGGAATGGGCGCGCTGACGGCGGCGTTCGAGATCACGAACGCTCCCGGCTGGCAGGACGACTACGACCTCACCGTCTATCAACTCGGATGGCG
>JAYVLW010000387.1:0-3621 GCA_043759315.1 Myxococcales bacterium | reverse complement strand
GAGGCACACGGAAGGTTGACGTCCTTGTGCGTGGTCGCGTGCGAGTACCGATCGGTCGGTCGCTCGACGTCGAACTTTCCTTTCGGTGCGCTGGTGTGGCACTTCGTGCAGGCCACGGTCACCGCGAACGCGCCCTTGCCATCGTGGCAACCGCCGATCGCGCACGACGCCTGCTTGGGGCGCGGCAGGATGCTGTCGTCGGTCTCGCGGATCGCCTGATGACACGTCGCGCACTGCGCACCCGCGCGGCCGCGTGCCGCGTGCTTCGGATGCGAGAACTCGGAGGTCACGGTGTCGATCGGCGCGGTCATCGCCGGCGGTAGCGGCGAGCCACTGCCGGGCGTATGGCAACCGATGCACTTCGTCATCGCGGGGCCTCGGGTCGGCGCGCCCGAGCCGTCGTGGCAGCCGATGCAGCGCCGATGTGGCGCGGATCGACCGGGAAGGAAGTGACAGGTGGCGCAGCTGACGGCGTCGTGGCGCTTGTGCGGCATCGACAGTGCGAAGTCCGTGGCCGCATAAGGCGGGTAGGGGACGGGCAGCGACTTCGCCATCGGCGCCGCGAGCGACGTCTCGGTGTGGCAGTTGACGCAGATCCGCTTCTGTTCGGCGAGGACCTCGATCGCGCGACCCTTCGTGGGCTTGGCAGGTAGCGCGCCATGGCACGCGCCGAAACACGAGGCGTGGTCCGGGCGGCCGACGAGCGCGCCGGCCTTCATCGCGTGGCATCCCGTGCACGCGATCGGATTCGCGGCCGCGACCGCGACGTCTCGATCGTGGAGGTTGTGATCGAAGTTCGGCGCTGCCTGCGAGTCCAGGGGCGCCTCGGCGTGCACGACCGAGCCGGCGAGCAGGAAGACGAGCGCGAGAAGCCATGCGCGCATCAGTAGATCCCCGTGAGCATCAGCCGCAGGCTGCGGTAGCCGTTGATCTCCGGCGTGAACTCGAGCGCGCTCGACACGTCGTACGCGGCGGAGATCCGCACGCGCTCGCCGACCCACGCATCGAGGGTGAAGCGACCGCCGAACCGTAGATCGCTCGATGGGATCGGAAGGGTGGGGTCTTGATACAGGACGGCGTAGCGCGTGCGCCGGCCGTAGAACTCGACGAGGGAGCTGAACTTGCGCGCGCCGAGCGACATCTTCAGCGTGCCGCCGAGCTCGGTGAAGCCTTCCTCTCCGCGGTTCTCGCCGGGTGGCAGCGCCTCCGGCACGTTCTTCTGGTCGAACACCGGGAACTGCGTCTTCGGCAGGGGATGTGTGGTCTGTCGGGAGAGCAGACTCGCACCGAGCGCGATCGTGCGGCGGAGTCGGACCTCCAGCGCACCGCCGATCTCGGCGAAGGGCGCTGCGAACGAGCTCCGCACCACGCGGTTGGTGCCATCTTCGAGCGGCTTCTTACCTTCGGTCGCGAACGCGCCGCGGATCAGGAGGTCCACGTTCTCGGCGATCAACGTGCCAGCGCGTGCCGAGCCCGTGATCTGCGGGACCACGGGTCCGAGATCGAGGTAGCGTCGAGCCTTCGCGGTATCCTCGTCGGGAACGACGAAGGATGGATCCCACAACCAGTCATCCTGGCTGCGGTTGGTCAGCTCGAGCACGATGTTCGTGACCTGCTTGTAGCGAGCGCGGAGCTCGACGCGCTGGCTCGCCGCACGGCGATCGAGCGTGCGCAACTGGCCGATCACTGCCACGTCACGCCGCGGTCGCCAGTCGGCCTGGACGAGCGCGCTCTCGGCGATCCGCTGGTACCCGGGCGTGCCGACGTGCGACGCGCCCATGTGGAGTACCTCGCCCTGGATCGCGAGGGGCACCGGCGTCGCGAGGCCGCGGAGATCCACGCGGAGCGACGCTCCACCGACGCCCGGGCGTTGGTCGGTCACATCGCGCGTGTAGTCCGAATGGCGATAGCCGAGGTACGCGGAAGCGGTGACGATCCGCCCCTCGTATGCGACGAGCCCGCCGTCGAGGTGAACGATCCACGGACCATAGACGTGCTGACCGCCCCCTCGCACCCGCAGCTTCGACAGCCCCCAGCGCTTTGGCAGGAAGTCCTTGAGCTCGACCCAGCCGTAGCGGATATCAGCGCCGCTTCGCTCGAACCACGTCGCGATCGGCGGAGGGACGTCGACGGTACGGCCGGGCTCGGGCGAGTACTCGAGCTGCCGCGCAGCCTGCAGGCGCGCGGCGAAGTAGCTCGACAGCGATGCGAGCCCGACACCGCGCGTTGACCCGAACACCTCGGCGAAGCCGTACGAGCGGAGCTTCGCGTAGTCCTGGTCGACGATCGGGGGCCGCGAACCGAGTGAACCGCGGCCGCTCGGGTTCGCGGACTCCACCTGATAGCCGAGGTCGATCTCGAACGATACGGTGCGCGAGAGATCGCGGAGTGCAGCGGTCTGCTCCGGCGCATCGTCGATGCGGAGCGGAGGAGGGGCTGCCGGCATCGGGGTGGGCGTGCTGGTACGCGCGGGTGCCGCGGAGGTCTGCGCGACCTTCGGGGCGCGCATCCGGAGGTGCTTCGGCGGAGGCTCGTGCGTGACGGCGAGCCGAGGCTCCGCGCCCACGACACCGCACGCGAGCGCGAGCGCGATGACGGCGAGGCGATTCACCAGCGCGTCCTTGGTGTGGGTGCGCTGGCGGAGTGGCACTCGAGGCAGAACGAGTCGCCGTGGCACGTGGTGCACGACCGCACGTTGATCCGCGCGAGATGACCGTGGTCGGCCTTGAACGAGTCGAGCCGTCCATGCGAGCGCGGGCGCTGCTGATGACATGCGGTGCAGAACTCGACGACGTGGCAGCGTGCGCAGCGGTCGCGGTTGGCGCCGGACTCGGGGCCGTGATCGAGCTCGCGCCACGTGATCCGGTGATCCGAGGGCTGCATCGTCTGATGGCACTCGTCGCACGCCTGGCGCGGGTTGCCCGACATGCGCGTGTGGCAGGTCGCGCACCGGGTGGCATCGCGCTCGGCGACCTCGGCGTGGTCACGACGGAACGCGAGGGTGTGATCGATCGGTCGCTCGGTGGCGGGCAGGTGGTTGCGCGGCGCCAGCGCGGTCAGCGAGCTCGTGCGCGCGGCATGGCAGGTCTCGCACGCGCGCATGTCGAGCTCCGCGGGGGTCCGGTCGCTGTCGTCGTGGCAGGTGACACAGCTTTCGACACGCGGCGCGGCGTGTGACGCGTAGTCATCTGCAGTGGCGGTTCGCGCGTGGCAGGTCTCGCACTTGATCAGCTTGTTCTTGCGATCCGTCTTGTGGCGGTCGTGCTCGAAGTGCAGATCGTCCGTGATCAGCCGGCTGCGCGTGCGCTCGTGCGCGCCACCCAGGTGACAGCCGGTGCAGTCGCCCATCTTCGGCGCCTTGCCAAGCGCGACCTCGGCCGCATGGCAGCGCGCACACGTGGCGTGGTCGGGTCGCGCCTGCTGCCCGTTGCGCACGTGGCAATCCGCGCACCCGACGTGGAACCCGACCCGGCTCTCCATCTTCCCGGCATCGAGGTGCTTCTTGTGCGAGAACCGCGACGGCTCGGTCTGCCACACATCCTCGACGGGATACGGCTTGAGGGGCGCGAGCAGCGGCGCTGGCGTGACCTTGGTGTGGCAGACCTGGCAGAACGGGCCGGG
>JAYVLW010000386.1:0-11924 GCA_043759315.1 Myxococcales bacterium | reverse complement strand
CCGGCGATCGCCGAGACCATCTCGAAGCCCTGGAGCGAGATGAACATCACGCCCATCGCCGCGATCAACCCGGAGAACCCGCCGCGGAAGAACCCGCCGAGCTCGCGCGGCACGTCCGAGAACGGCTGGCGGACGAGCGCGATCGCACCCGCCCCGATCAGGATCAGGAACAGCACCACCTTCCCCACCGTCACCCACTGACCGCCGCCGGAGCTGGTCCGCACGAGCCCGACCGAGTAGCCCGCGATCGCCACCGTCGCGAGCACGATCGCCATGGTCCGGCTGTCCAGCCAGCCCGTGGATAGCCCCAGGCCGTCGCACGCGGCGCGCAGCAGGATCACCGTGAACGACGCGAACCCGAGCGCGTACAGCACGCCCGCGACGATGTACGCGAACCACAGCACCCACCCCACGACGAACGCCGCCCGCACGTTCAGCACCTTCTTCGCGAACGTGTAGGCGCCGCCCGACTCCGGAAACGCCGTCGAGATCTCGGTGACGCTCATCGCCGTCAGCCACGCCACCACGCCATCGAGCGCGAGAGCGAGGATCGCCGCCGGCCCGGCGCTGTCGAACGCCACGCCCGCCAGGATGAGCAGCCCGCCGCCGATGATCCCGCCGAGCCCGACCAGCGTCGCGCCGTAGACTCCGATGCGGCGCCGGTCCTCGCTCACCGCGTCCAGGATACGCGATGTCGCCGAGCAGCACCGCGCCGCGTCACGCAGGTGGTACCCCGAAAATACAACGCGCCGTCGAGGCGTCAGCCCCGACGGCGCTAGCCGTCATTGTCTCGGGTCGAGACTAGTTGACGGTCGCCGTGAGGTTCGCCGACGCCGACGTCGCCGTGCCGGTCACGACGCCGCTGATCGTCACGCTACCCGTACGGGCACCCGGCGTGCCGCTCGGCGTGAAGTGCACCACGATGGTGCACGACTGGTTCGCCGCGAGGCTCGAGCCACCGCAGTTGTCGCTCAGGATCGAGAAGTCCGTGCCCGCCGTGTTGGCGAGGACGGTCTGGATCAGCGTGGTCGAGCTGTCCGCCTCGTTCTTGAACGTCAGCGTCTGGTCCGAACCCGCGTTGCCCGCGACCGCGTTGACGAACGCCGGGGCCTGTGCCGTGAGGACCAGCGCCTGCGTACCCGTGCCGGTCATCAGACCGTTCACGGTGCCGCCGGTCAGTGCGGAAACAACCACATTGGTCGCCTGCACACCGAGCTGGGTCGGGTTGAACCGGACGTTGACGGTGCAGCTCGCGCCGGGAAGGAGCGTCTGCGATCCATCGAGGACGCAGCTGCCACCGGCCGCGAACACGTAGTTCGCCGGGTTGCTGAACGAGAAGCTGATGCCGCTCGTGATCGCGGTGCCGGCCGTGTTCCCCACCGTGAACGTGGTGGACAGCGTGTCGAGCTCGCCAATCGGGCGCGACCCGTCGTTCTGGACCCCGCTCGGTGTGATCGTCAGGAGCGCCGGGTTGACCGCGAGACCCGTGAACGTCGCGACGGTGCTGAACCCACCCGAGTACGTCACCGTCGCGACCTTCGCGCCGGTCGTCGTCGGGCGGAAGTCCACGAGCAGCGTGCAGCTCGCATTGGGCGCCAGCGCGACGCCGTTGCAGTTGTCCATGATGAAGAAGTGCGAAGCGTCCGCACCACCCACGACGCCGGTGATCGTCGGCGACGCCGTCTGACCATTGTTGGTGAGCACGAACGTACGGGTACCCGCCGCGCCACCGATGGCGGTATCCGGGAAGCCGCTGCCGTTGATCTCGATGGACCATGAACCGATCGTCCCAGAGTCAGCGCCTGCATCGTCCCTCACGTAGAGGCTCCAGGTGCCGTTGGCCGCTGTGCCGGCGAACACGCTGGTGAGGGTCGCCGTGCCGGCCGGAGCGGAGTCTTGACCACCACCGCCGGCGCCGGGGAACAAGTCGCCAGTGCCGTTGTTCGTCGGGCGGAATGTGCCCGACGTCACGACGCCCGAGAACCCTGCCGCGGCGGCATCGTCGATCGTAATGTTCGCGCCCACTGCGTCGGTAGCTCCGCCCACGTCGGACATCACAACAAGGCGCCGAGTGTTGTCCGGGCTAACCAGCATGATGTCCACGTCGTCTGGGAACGTGTGCGAGAAGCCGTTGAGCCGCACGCGCAGGTTCGAGACGTTGCCGTTGACGCCCGTGACGTTGATGGTGGACGGGAACGGAGCGCTCGGGTTCGGGTTGTCGTTGATCGAGATCCCGGGGCCCGTGAACGTGCCGCCGAGGTTCGACGTCACGTTCGCGACCGTGAGCGCCGTGCCGTAGAGGCTCGCGAACGTCGTGGCATCGATGTTCAGCGTTGCGGTCTTCGCCGGGGCCACCGACGAGGCCGGGTTGAACCGCACGAGCTGCGTGCAGCTCGCGCCGGCCGCGATCGTTCCAGCGCCCACCGGGCAAGTGCCGCCAGCCACGAGGCTGAAGTCGGCGTTGCTGACCGAGATGTTCACCGCGGCAGACGCACCACCGTTGGTGTTCTGCACGGTGAACGTCGTGTTCGCGCTGTTCCCACCCGCGGTGGTGTTCGCGAACGTGAACGCCGTCGGGGTCACGCGCAGGCCGTTGAGCGCGACGCCGGTGCCCGTGAGGGCAGCGGACGCCGTGCCACCGGTCGTCGCCGTACCGGTCAGGTTCGCCGCGAGCGCGCCAGCCGCGCCCGGGTTGAACCGGACCGTCGCGGTGCACGAAGCGCCACCCGCGATCGCCGCACCACACGTCGTGGCGGTGACCGTCCAGTTGGCAGCCTGTGCGCCTGCGAGCGCCGGGCTGAACGTCGACGACGCCTGCTGACCGATGTTCGTGAACGTGAACACCTGGCTCGCGCCCATCTGACCGACGACCTCGGAGCCGAACGAGAACACCGTCGGGCTGACGGTGATGTTCGCCGGAGTGATCGCGTTGGCGGTCACCGCCGCCGAGATCTCGCCTGTGGCCACGGCCGCGAGGTTGTTCGCGGTCACGACCATCGCGGTCGGGTTGTTACCCGCAGCGGTCGGCGAGTACTGCAGGTCGAACATGCACGTGCCGTTCGGGCCGAGGTTGCCCGCGTTGCACGTGTTGTTGAAGATGAAGAACGGCATTCCGCCGGCGTTCATCACGAAGCCGGTCAGCGTCTGGTTCGCCGTGTCGTTGTGAACCATGATCGTCTGGGTCGCCGAGGCGCCCGCGACGACGTTCGAGAAGTTCGTCGGCGCCGCCACGTACGAGATCGTGGACTTGACCGCGGCGGCCAGCGTCACCGTGGCGCTGAGGTTGCCGGTGCCGAGCGTGACGACGACGTTCGCCGCGGGGCGGGTGCCCGTCGGCAGCAGCGGGATGAACTGAATCTCCACGTTGCACGACAGGCCCGCGCCGAGGGTCGCACCGCAATCATTCGGGCCGCCGACGCGACGCGAGTAGAGCGACGCACCGTTGTTCACCGTCACGCTGACGGTCGTGGTGACATCGTTCGGGTTGGTCACGACGAACACCTTGTTCGTCGCGGTCTGGTTCGCAGGACCGTTCGCGTTGACGACGGCCTCACCGGCGAACAGCGTTCCCCAGTCGAGCATCATCGGGTTCGCGAGCGGGGCCGGAGCGACACCCGTACCGGTCACCGTCGCCATCACCATGCCACCGAGGGTGGTGGGCGTGGTGAGGCTGGTGCGGACCGTGATCATGCCCGTCGCCGCACCCGTCGTCGCCGGCGTGAAGACCACGCCGATCGTGCAGGTCGCGCCGACTGCCGGAGCCGGGCCCGGACCGAACGTGGTCAGGACCGCGCCGCTGCAGTTGTTCGAGGTGATCTGGAAGCCCGTGCCCGCCAGGTCGACCGCGATGACGCCGGTGCTCGACGTGCCGTTGTTCGTCACCGTGAAGGTGCGGACCTGCGACGACGTGCCCGTGCCCTGGTTGCCGAAGTTGTGCGCCGTCGGCGTGACGTCACCATCGCTGATGCTGATGGTGTCGTTGGTGCCGACGCCGTTGACCTGCTGCGTCGCGTTGTTGCACGTCGCCAGCGCCGCCGGGCAGCCCGTCGCGGTGCCCGCGATCGAGAGCGCGTACGAGCCTGCGACCGGTCCGACCTGGTGCGGAGCGAACTGGACGTTGAAGGTACAGCTCGCGCCTGCGCCAACGTTGGTGCCCGTGCAACCCGCGGTCGGGAAGAAGCTGGCCGTGCTGTCGGTCTCGGTGTTCGTCACCGTCTGCGCCGCGGCGGTGTTGTTGCGCACCGTCACGAGCGTGGTCCGGCCTGCGGGGTTCAGGAACGGGTTGGGGTCGACGATCGACGAGCCGAAGTTGAACGTGTTCGGGATCGTGACCGGGGTCGGCGTGAGGATCTCGAGGCGCGGCAGCGACGTGCCGTTGAGCGCCGTGGTGACCGTGCCACCCGGCGTGCCGCTGATCTGCACCGACGCGTTACGCGCGTCGCGCAGGGTCGGCGAGAACACGACCGTGATGTCGCAGAAGCCGCCGGCGATGAGCACGTCCGTGCCGGGGCCACCGCCGTCTTCGCAGTTGTTGGCCGTGATGGCGTAGTCCGTGGCGGCCGCGCCGACGATCGTCACCGAGAGGACGCCGGTCGTGACCGAGCCCTGGTTCGTGACGGTGAACGTCTGCGACGCCGACGTGTTGCCGATCAGCGTGAGCGGGAACGTGAGGATCGACGGGTTGACAGCGAGAGCGGCCTGCGCCACGCCGTTACCGGACAGGCCGGCCTGGACCGGGCCACCCGGGTTGCCGAGGACGTCGAGGGTCGCGACCTTCGCGCCCACGGTGACCGGGAGGAACTGCACGAAGATGTCGCAGAACGAGCCAGCGGCCGGCGACGGGGTGAGCGCCGCGGTGCAGGTGTTCGACGTGATCGTGAACTCGCTGGCCTGGGCGCCGTTGAGCGCCGCGGCCGGGATCGCCGAGTTCTGCCCGCCGACGTTGGTCAGGCGGAAGCGCTGGATCGAGCCCATCGTCGTGGTGACGACCGAGCCGTAGTCGCGCGACGCGATGTCGAACGAGAACTGCGCCGGCGCGATGCCGAGGCCCGAGATCGCGGCGACGGCCGAGCCGCCCGGGGTGCCGGTGACCGTGAGGGTCGCCGACTTGTTGCCACCGGTGGTCGGGTTGAACACGGCGGCGATGGTGCAGGTGCCGCCCGGTGCGAGGACAACGCCCTGGCAGCCGTTGGAGCCGCCGACGATCGTGAACTGCGACGGGTCGGTGCCTCCGAGCGCGGTGCCGAGGGCGCCGGTCGGGGTGCCACCGGTGTTGGTGATCGTGAACAGGTGCGACGTGCTGGTCTGGCCAACCGTCGTGCCCGGGTAGACAAACGGGTTGTCGCCAACGGCGAACTGGATCGTGCCGGCGGTGACGCCGACGCCGGTCAGGCTCGACTGGCGGCTACCACCGGTGACCGCAGAGACGTCGAGCGTACCCGCGCGGGTACCGACGACGGTCGGGGTGAAGCGGACGATCACGTTGCAGGTCGCGAGCGGCGCGAGCTGGACGCCGGCGCAGTTGCTGTTGACGATGGTGTAGTCACCGGTGCCGGTGTTGGTGATCGCGCTGGTCGCGACGCCACCGATGTTCTGCACGTTGAACGTGACGTTCGACGAGCTCTGGCCGATGGCCACGGTGCCGAAGTCCTGGAGGGTCGGGTTCAGGGTGAGGTTCGCTGCCGCGATGCCCGTACCGGAGACCGCGCCGTTGGCCGAGCCACCGGTGGTCGCCGAGACGACGAA
Source organism: Myxococcales bacterium (assembly GCA_043759315.1). Lineage (GTDB taxonomy): Bacteria > Myxococcota_A > Polyangia > Haliangiales > Haliangiaceae > JABFXX01. The sequence continues at coordinate 6,179 of JAYVLW010000386.1, read as the reverse complement.
CGACGCCGTCTTCGGGCCCGCCGACGTGGGGCGGAAGTTGACGACGACCGTGCAGGTCGCGTTGGCAGCGAGGGTCTGTCCGTTGCAGTTATCCGAGACCTTGGTGAACTCGCCGGGATCGGAGCCTGCCGTGGTCGTCGTGATCGCGGAGGTGGCGACCGTTCCGGTGTTCTGGAAGGTGAAGGTCTGCTGGGTGCCCGTGGCGCCAACCGTGACGTTGCCGAACGACAGCGACGTGGGGTTGTTGAGCTGGATGGTGCCCGGGATGCCGCCGGTGCCGAGGAGGGCTGCCATCACCGTGCCGCCGGGGCTACCGGAGACAACGAGGCTGCCGCTCTTCGTGCCCGCAGTGGTGGGCTTGAAGACGACGGTGATGACGCACGTGCCGCCGCCCGCGAGGGTGGTGCAGCCGTTGGTCGCGGTGAAGTCGCCGGCGTTGGTGCCAGTGACGACGGGCGTGATGGCGCCGCTGGTCGCTTCACCGGTGTTGGTCACGGTGAACGATGCGGTGCCGCTCGTCTGAGTGATGAGCACCGAGCCGAAGTCGTTCTGCGACGGCATCATGCTGAGAACCGCCGGCTTCGGCGGTGGTGCGTCGATGTTCGGCGCATCCGGTGGTGGCGTTACGCCGTTATCGCCGCAACCCGCGATCGAAGAAACGATCGCGAATGCGAGCGCTCCTACGCGACCCATATTTCCAGTTCCCAGCTTTCTCATCCGCAGCCTCCTCAAGAAAAAGACAAACCCGAAATCACTTGCTCTGTATGGACGTTCCCGCGTCCACAGAATGGCCATAGGCGTCCCACACCCACCGGGGTGACGGGAAGCCCTGCGACATGAAAATTTCGGGTAGCGGTGGGGGAAAGTTGTGAGTGATGTAGAGAGGCCGCGATCACTCCGTTGATCGATCCTGGATCGTCGTCGGAAATCGCGCAAAATCAGCGGACCGATCTCGCGACCGGGAGTGTGGCTTCCGGATCGCTTCATGAAGTGCGTGGATCACAGCGTCTGGCAGTCGCGATCTGGTGACGTTTGCTGCCGCGTCCTGCGGCAGGATCAGGCCTGGAGGTCCCTTCAGGTCCCTTCAGCTCGGCGTTACCCGACCCCTACCCCATGCCTCCACGGTCGCGCCCGCAAGGCTCGACACCTGCCGGCATCCCAGCGTAAATCAAGGGAGGATGTCTGTGGCTCTGGGGATCGATCTGGGCACCACGAACTCGTGTGCCGCGATCGCGACGCCCACAGGCGTCGAGTTCATCCTGGGGCCGCGCGGCGAGCGCGTGCACCCGTCCGTGATCGCGTTCCCTTCGAGCGGCGGCGTGGTCGTGGGCGCCGACGCAAAGCGCTACAAGCTGACCGAGCCCCACCACGTCATTCACTCCGGCAAGCGGTTCATCGGGCAGAACATCCGCGCGCCGCTGGTCCAGCTCGCGCTGACCGGCGTGCGCTATCGCGTCGAGGAAGGTCCGAACCAGCAGCCGATCGTCGTGGTGCGCGACCGCCGGATGACGATGCCGGAGATCTCGTCGCATGTATTGTTGCACCTCAAGCGGTGCGCGGAGCGCCAGCTCGGCACGCCGATCAAGGACGCGGTCGTCACGGTGCCGGCGAACTTCACCGACGGTCAGCGCCAGGCGACGAAGGAGGCCGGCCGGCTCGCCGGCCTCGAGATCATGCGCCTGATCAACGAGCCGACGGCCGCCGCGCTCGCGTACGGGTTCGGCCGCGATCGGCAACAAGTCATCTGCGTGTTCGATTTCGGCGGCGGCACGTTCGACGTGTCGCTGCTCCGCCTCAACGGCGAGGTGTTCGAGGTGCTCGCCTCGGAGGGCGACTTCTTCCTCGGCGGCGATGATCTCGATCGCGCGCTCGGCGAGGTGCTCGCGGCGGAGTGCAACCGCATGCTGCGCGTCGACCCGCGCCCGAACGCGGCGTTGATGATGAAGCTGATGATGGGCGCCGAGGCCATCAAGTGCCACCTCTCCGATAACGACGCGGCCGAGGGCGAGATCGATGGCCTCGAGATGCCGGGCATGGCGGCCCAACGACTGCCGTTTCAGATCACCCGCAAGCAGTTCGAGGCGCTGATCTCCGGCTACGTCAATCGCACGATCGAGGTCACCAAGCAGGTGCTCGCCGGGGCGGGCCTCGATGCGCGCTCGGTCTCCGAGGTGCTGTGCGTCGGCGGCTCGACACGGATCCCGCTGGTCCGCCAGCGCCTCGCGGAGCTGTTCCGCCGGCCGCCGAACACCGCGATCAACCCCGACGAGGTCGTCTCGCAGGGCGCGGCGATCCAGGCCGGCAGCCTCGTCGGCAACCTGACCACGGGCAGCGGCATGGGCGCGCGCGACGCGGTCGCGACCCTGGGCCACTCGAACCTGGGCGCCGGCGGCAACCTCGTCCTCCCCCAGGCACAGGCGAAGCGGCCGATCTTGATGGACGTCAACCCGGCGACGCTCGCGATCCACACCGCGGGCGGCTTCACCGAGCGGCTCCTCGAAAAGAACTCTCCGATCCCGATCGAGCGCACGCGCGTGTTCACCACGTCGCGCGACAACCAGACCCGCGTCGAGATCGATTGCTGCCGCGGCGAGGAGCGCCGCTACACCGAGAACGAGCCGCTCGGGACGCTCGTCCTCGAGGAGCTGCCGCCGAAGCCGCGCGGCGAGCTCAAGATCGAGGTGATGTTCCGGGTCGATGCCGACGGCATCCTGCACGTGCGCGCGAGCGATCAGACCTCCGGCGCGCGCCAGGAAGCGCACCTGCAGGTGCTGGGTGCCCCGGTGCACGAGGACCCGCGCAGGTGAGCGTCCGCTCCGACGTGCTGTTGTGGGCGCAACGCGTGCTCGCGAAGACCGGTGCGCCCGCGCACCAGCTCCTCGAAGTGCGCGCCGACGCGCCGCCCGACGTGGTGTCCGAGGCGTTCCAGCGAATCGCGCGGATGGGCCACCCCGACCTTCACCGCTCGAACCTCGACGCCGCGGACCTCGAGATCGTGACCTCGGCGTACTCGCGCGTCGCCGGTGCGTATCAGGAGATGCGGACCGCACGCCACACCACCCAGAAGGTGAAGCCGCTCGGCAAGGACGAGCCGCAGTCGATCGTGGCGCAGCGGCTGTCGAGCCAGATCAAGGCGCAGACGCCGACCGCCGGGCCCGAGAGCGAGGCACCCGGGCGGAGCTCCGGGATCGCCGCGCAGTCGATGAACAGCAAGGCCCTCACCTGCTATCGCAAGGCCGAGGCCGCGTTCCGGCGCGGTGATGTCCGCGGCGGGGTCATGCAGGTGAAGATGGCGATCGCCTCCGATCCCGGTTCGACCTTTCTCCGTGCCGCACTCGTCGAGATGGAGAAGGAGCTGGCCAAGAAGCCGTGAGCAGCCCTCGCCGAGGGTGACTGGACAGAGCTCTCCGGCTGTGGGAGGAACCGGACATCATGCCGCGGCAGACGACTGGCACTTCGATCACCGGCCACGGCCTGTGGCACCCGGATACGGTCCTCACCAATGACGAGCTGTGCACGGCGTTCAACGAGTTCGTGCGCCGCGATAACGCGAAGAACGCCGATGCGATCGCCGCCGGTGCGCGCGAGGCGCTGAAGGAATCCACGCCGGAGTTCGTGGTCAAGGCGTCGGGCATCCTCCGCCGGTACGTCGAGGACAAGACCGGCCTCACCGATCCCGAGCGGATGTGCCCGAACATCCCGGATCGTCCCGAGGACCAGCTCAGCATCCAGGCCGAGTACGCGGTCAACGCGGCGAACATCGCCCTCGCCCGCGCGGGCAAGACTGGCGAGGACGTGGATCTCGTGGTGCTCGGCTGCTCGAACCTGCAGCGCCTGTATCCGGCGCTCGCCATCGAGGTGCAGCACGCGATCGGCGCGCGCGGCTACGCGTTCGACATCTCGCTCGGGTGCTCGGCGGCCACCGGTGCGACGCAGCTCGCCAGCCAGGCGGTGCGCCTCGGCCAGGCGACGTGCGCGCTCGTCGTGGTGCCGGAGCTGACGACCGGCCACATGAACTGGCGCGAGCGCGACAGCCACTTCATCTTCGGCGACGCCTCGGTGTCGCTCGTGGTCGAACCGAGCGCGAAGGCGAAGCCAGGCGCGTGGGAGATCCTGTCGACGCAGATGCTGTCGAAGTGGTCGGCCTCGACCATCCGCAACAACCGCGGCTACCTCGATCGCTGCGATCCGTCGACCGAGCACGACGAGACGAGCAAGCTGTTCCACCAGCAAGGCCGCCGCGTGTTCAAGGACGTCGTCCCGCTGGCCGAGAAGTTCATCAAGGACCACGTCGCGCAGCACGATCTGCAGCCGTCGCAGATCACGCGGTACTGGCTGCACCAGGCGAACCAGGCGATGAACGAGCTGATCGCGAAGCGGGTGCTCGGCCGCGAGGCCACGCGCGCGGAAGCGCCGATCATCCTCGACGAGTTCGGCAACACGGCCTCGGCCGGCTCGCTGCTCGCGTTCTCGCGCCACAACGAGGACCTCGCGGCGGGAAGCTACGGCGTCATGGCGTCGTTCGGCGCCGGTTACTCGCTCGGCTCGCTGCTGCTCCAGCGCCACTAGCTCGGCGCGATCCGTCGACGCGACGGAATAGCGTGAGGCGCGATACCTCACGCGAACGCGCCGATCTGCCGAGGATCATTGTACCCGTTCACGGGGAGGACTACGCAGCGGCGATCAGCGACGGAGTCTTGCGACCGCGTAACGCCGCGTGAATGGCGGAGTTGAGATAGGTGAGAACGTGACGGTGCTGCTTGCGGCAGGTGTGGATCACCGACTTGAGATTCGCGGCGAACAGATCGCCGCGGTCGCTGCGGCTTCCGCCGGTGGACCGACGCCAGCAGACGAGGCCGCGCAGCTCGCGCTCGGCGTGATTGTTCGTTGGATCGACGCCGGGCTCGAACACAAAGCGCCAGAGCGCCTCGCGGTGTTCGAGGATATTGCGACACGCACCCTGGAAGCCCTTGATAGGCAAACCTGCGCCCTCGTCGAGCAGCTGTTCCATCAGCGCTCGGAGATTGGTGGCGACCGCCTTGAGGTCGGCGCGTGTCCCCGTGCCGTCTCGAACGCGGTGCCACGAATGCAGCAGAACCTGCGACCACATCAGCAAGTTCGCGCCGATCTCGCCAGGGCGGCCACGCAGCTCGCTGAACGATGCGAACTTTCTGATCAGATGCGCCCAGCAAATCTGGCGGCGTTCCATCGCCCAGAAGCCGAACTGCGAGCCGCGGTCGGTGACCAGCACGCCACGGATCCGATCGATCCACAGGCGGAGTGTTTCGCGCGTGCCGTCGGCGACGATCGCGAACACGGTCACGCTGACGGTCGCGAGCGTCCACAGACTGCGATAGGCACCGGCCTGGTACCAGGTGGTGGCATCGACGTACTTGACCTTCTCCGCGAGCGCGTGGATCCGCGCTTCCTCGACCGCCGGCGCCACGGCGTCGCTGACGATCTGCTCGGACTCGCTCAGCGTGCCGAGCGAGACCTCGAGGCCAAACACGGCCGCGAGCAGGCTCTGCACTTTGCGGCGACTCATGTGACCGTCCGCGGTCAGCACGGCGATCAACGCCAGTACCTGCACGCCCAGCATCCCCGGCGGCACGCCGGTGGGCAGCGTGCCGCACGTGGTCTCCCCGCACGAGCACGTCACGCGGTGAAGCCAGTAGTCGTCCGCGGCCGGCTCGATCTTCGGGATGTCGACGACTTGATGCCGAACGGGATCGGCGTCTCGTCGCTTCGGCAGCGTGTCGCCACACCGGCGGCACTGCGGCGGAAAGCAGTCCGTCGACGACCGCACTCGACTCGCAGGCAGAAACGTCCGCTTGTGTCCCTTGTGGCCGCGCTGACCACCCCGCGGATTGCCGCTCGGTGCGTCCTTCGGCCGGTCTCGGCGATCGGCCGGCGAGTCGCTCGACGGCGGCTTGCTCGAGTTCGAGGAATTCTCGCCGAGCCGACGTTTCAACTCGGCGTTCTCGGTACGGAGCGATGTGTTCTCCGTCTCCAGCGCTTCGACTCGCGCGAGCAGCATCTCGACCTGGCGCTCCAGGCGGTCGATGCGTGCGTCGGTCGAACTCACCCATTCGTTAGATCATGCCGATCGTCCGGAGTCGATCGAGACGATCGCCTTCGCGCGTGCGAGGAGATCCGGACTCCACCCCGTGAACGGGTAC
>JAYVLW010000385.1:0-3200 GCA_043759315.1 Myxococcales bacterium | reverse complement strand
GTATGGCTCCGCCGGCCCGTACCCCGACACGTGGCGTGAATTCGCTTGAAATCCATCGCGCGCAGCGGATGCGCACGAAGGAGATGAGGCGACATGAAGCGGTCTACGAAGGTCGAACCCCGGCGCACGAGATGGACGGCGGCGGATGCGGAGGCGGTGCTCGCGGAGCTCGAGGCGAGCGGGCAGCCGCTGGCCGAGTTCGGTCGGGAGCGAGGCCTGCACCCGGTGCGGCTGTCGCGATGGCGGAGGCGGCTCGGGTCGAGGCCATCATCGATGGCGCTGGTGCCGGTGACGGTGAGCGGCGGGCGGACGATTCGCGTCGGCAACGCGGGCCTCGTCGTCGAGACGTCGTCGGTGCGCGTCGAGGTCTACGACTACGAGCGAGCGGCGGCGGCGTGGGTGGCGGAGCTCGTTCGGCTGACGGAGACGAAGGCGTGATCCTGCTGCCGAGGTCGGTGCAGATCTACGTCGCGCTCGCGCCAGCGAGCTTGCGCAAGTCGTTCGAGGGACTCACGAACGCGGTCCGGTGCGAGCTCGGTCGCGATCCGCTTTCGGGGCACGTGTTCCTGTTCCTGAATCGCCGTCGCAATCAGGTGAAGATGCTTCTCTGGACGCGCGGCGGGTTCACGATCCTCCACAAGCGGCTCGAGCGGGGACGGTTCAGTTTTCCGGCGCGGGTGACGACGACGGCGACGAGCGTGGAGATCGACGGGCACGAGTTGTCGATGTTGCTCGAGGGCCTCGAGGTCGCGCGCGAACCGCACGCGCGGCGCTGGGAGCCGAGTCGCGGCGCACCGAGCGCGACGGCGTGATGCGCACGTCGCGTTGACACGCGTCGACGAGGATCACGGGGCTTGTGTTCCGTGATCCTCGTGCGCATCTTCGCGCGGGTGCAGACGGCCGGCTCGAAGACGCGGACGGTGCGCGGCAAGCCGCTCGATGTCGCGCGCGAGCTGGTCCGCGAAGGCAAGCTCGACGAGGTCGTCGCATTGGTCGATGCCCTGGCCTCGCGCAACTCGCAGCTCGAGCTCTTGATCGCGGCGCTCCGCGCGCGGCGCAACAAGGCGGAAGGCGTATCGAAGGAGCAGCTCTCGCTCGCGCTGGAAGAGCTGGCGGCGATCGTTGCGGCAGGCGGCGACGTCGACACGGCAGTGGCAGCCGCGGATGCGGAGCTGCAGAAGGCGGTGGCGGAGCATGGTGGTCGCCCCGAGCCGACCAAGCCTCCGCCGCAGCCCGCATTGCGTCGCCCGCCGCCGCCGGACCTGCGCCGCGTCAACAATCCCATTCCGGTCCCCGCCGCGGAGCGCAGCTGTCCGGCCTGCGGCACCGAGCGCAAGACCGTCAAGGTCGAGACGACCGAGGTCATTGATCTCATCCCGGCCGAGGTCATCGTGAGGCTCGACGAGCGCGAGGTCTGCGCGTGTCCGAAGTGCGACGCCGAGATGGTGCGTGCGCCACTCGGAGACAAGGTCGTCGTGGGCGGCGCCTACGGCTCGCAGCTCGTCGCGTCGCTCGTCGTCGGCAAGTATGCCGATGGGCTGCCGCTCCATCGGCAGCACGAGGTGCTGAAGCGGCTCGGTCTCGAAATGCCCAGCTCGTCGATGGCCGACCAAATCACGTGGGCGACGGACCTGCTCGCGCCGATCTGGCGCGGCCTGATTGAAGTGGCGCGGGCGTCGCTGCTGTTGCACGTCGACGCGACATCGATGCCGGTGCGCGACAAGGAGACGAAGGGCGTCGTGCACCTCGGCGCGCTCTGGGGCTATGTCGGCAGCGACGCCGACGGACCCCTCTGCGCGGTGTACCTGTTCACGTCGACCGGCAGGAAGCTCGGGCAGCTCGAGGGCGAGATCGGTCCGGAGGAGTTTCTCCTGGATCGCGAAGGCTTCGTCGTCGCCGACGCGGGAAGCGTGTTTGACGCGAGCTTCGAGCGCGATGAGCTGATCGAGATCGGCTGCAACATGCACGCAAGGCGCTACTTCGTGAAGGCATTCGAGGCGGGCGACAAGCGCGCCGCCATGCCCATCGCCGCGTTCCGAGCGATCTACGACGTGGAAGACGCAAGCAAGGACGCCGATCCCGCCACGCGCGAGGCGGCTCGGCGCGAGCGTTCCCGCCCGGTCTACGACAAGCTGCTCGAGTGGGCGCGCCTGCTCCGGCGGACGGAACCGCCGGAGTCGCTGCTCGCGAAGGCGGTGGGCTATCTGATCAACCACGCGCTTGCGCTGACACGCTTCCTCGACGACGGCCGCTTGCCCATCGACAACGGCATCGTCGAGCGGCTCCACCGCGACGTGGCGATCTTGCGAAACAACTGCCTCTTCGCAGGCTCGTACGCGGGCGGTCAACGCGCGGCGATCGCGCTCTCGATCCTCGGCACTTGCGACATGCTGGGGATCAACCCCATCGAGTACCTCGCGAGTGTGTTGCCGCAGCTCACACGAGCGCAGGCGCCAGAGCGCGAGCTGCGAGCGTTGATGCCGGCGTCGTGGAAGGCGGCGCAGGACGCGGCGGCGGTCGCGCCCACGGCGCCCGAGTCGCCGCCGTCCGGCCCGTAGGCGCTGTCAGAATCGCGCCGCGGTTTCAAGACGCGACGTCAGCCGGGCGGGGGTACGGACGGGCGGAGCCGTACCTCAAGGCGTCCAACACGCATTGCGGAGCGAAGCCGTCCGGCCCCAACGCCGCCGATTGCGCGGATGCCGAGGATAAGCGTTCCTCCGCCAATGGACTGCAAACTGGCGGCGCGGTCGCGATGGGCATCGGGGGAGCCCTCGCGGTCGGCGGTGCTGCGTACCTCATATGGGCGGCGACGACCGGACCGTCGGACACGACGACCGCCGTCCGCCCGTGGATTGCCCCGGGCCTTGCAGGCGGCGATTTGAGCTTGAGCTTCTGAAACGACTTCGAATGAGGGACTGCACCATGAAAACGCACGCATTCATCGCGCTGTCATTCCTGACGGCCGCCGCCACGTCCGCGTGCGGCGAGGACTTCTGCAACACGGTCGACTGCAGCGAGACGGGGACCGGCGGCGCAGCGTCTTCCGCGAGCACGGCCCAGGGTCCCACGTCGGGCACGCAGTCGACGACGTCGACCAGCTCGTCGCAGCCGACGTCGTCGACCCAGTCGGGAGGCGGCGGAGACGGCGCGAGCAGCGTCAGCAGCACGGACACGAGCACGAGCACGAGTACGAGTACGAG
>JAYVLW010000384.1:0-2997 GCA_043759315.1 Myxococcales bacterium | reverse complement strand
GTTCTCACCTATCTCAACTCCGCCATTCACGCGGCGTTACGCGGTCGCAAGACTCCGTCGCTGATCGCCGCTGCGTAGTCCTCCCCGTGAACGGGTACGGTCCCACCGGCTTCGATCGTGAATAAATCCGTCGCTGCCAAACTCGAGGTGGAGCAGCAGATGCGGATCCACGACAGTTGAATCGATCTCCTGTCGCTGGCTATCCAGGCGATCGTCGTAGCCGATCCGGCCGCATCCCGAGAGCACGGCCATCGACGCGAAGATCGCTCCTGCGGCGCAGACGTCACACCGTTGCCAACGGTGTTGGCTCCCGATCCGTGCGGGCCGCGAGGTTAGACGAGAGAACATGACGAGCGAACGAATCGTGCAAGCAGCGCACGCGCACCGCTTGTTCGAGCGAACGCGCGTTGGGCAAGATGCGCCATTGGGCTGGCAGAACACGTCATCCGCGATTGCTTCGCCTTGCGCGCCGAGAGATAGCGCGAATTCGTTTCTCGAGCGTCTCCACCCGCATGTTCAAACGAGTCATCTCGCTCGCGCTTCTCGCCTCCATGACCACCGCGTACGCGGACGCTCCGGCCGGCCGCAAGGCGCCGCCGCCCAAACCCGCTGCACCGTTCGCAGCCAAGCTCGATGGCGAGCTTGCGAAGCAGAAGGGGAACCTCCTCTACTCGCCCGCGAGTATCTCGATCGCGCTCGCGATGACAGGCGAGGGCGCGCGCGGTGACACGGCCACGGCGATGAACCGCGTGCTCGGTGGCGATCCGGCCAAGACGGCGAAGGATCTAACGACCAGCTTCAAGACGCCGAAGCAGGAGCCGAATCGCCCGACGGTTCCCGAGCTCGCCATCGCGAATCGGCTGTTCGGCGACAAGACCACGGTGTTCGAGAAGCCGTTCCTCGACGTCACGAGCACGGAGTATCGCGCGCCGGTCGAGACGGTGGACTTTCGCAAAGCGCCCGACGCCTCGCGCACGCACATCAACGACTGGGTCGCGAAGCAGACCCGCGACAGGATCAAGAACCTCATCCCGTCGCAGGCGGTCGACTCGGCGACGCGCATGATCCTCGTCAACGCGATCTACATGAAGGCGTCGTGGGCGACGACGTTCGAGAAGCCGCTCACGAAGCCCGCGCCGTTCGCGATCGATGGTGCGAAGTCGAAGAAGGTCGACACGATGCACATGACGGGCGGGGCGAGCTGGGGCGCGCACTCCGGCGCCCGCACCGTCGACCTGCCGTACTACAGCGCGGGTGGACCGCAGCTCGGCATGCTCGTCATCGTGCCCGACGGCAAGTCGCTCGCGGACGTGGAGGCAGCGTATGCGGCAGAAGGGCTGCAGCCGTTCCTCGCCGCGACGTCGAACCGCGGGCTCGCCGCGGTTGCGCTACCGAAGTTCGAGGTCGGGACGAGCTTCGAGCTCTCCGACCCGCTGACGAAGATGGGGATGGGCCTTGCGTTCTCCGACCGCGCCGATTTCTCGGGCATGTCGAAGGTCGCGACTCACATCTCGGCGGTCGTCCACAAGGCGTGGGCGAAGGTCGACGAGAACGGCACCGAGGCCGCGGCAGCAACCGCTGTCGTGATGGGCGAGTCGGCCGTCATGTCGCGGCCGACGCCGCATGCGTTCGATGTCGACCGCTCGTTTCTGTTCTTCATCCACGACGACCGCGGGAACGTGTTGTTCGGCGGCCGGATCGTCGACCCGTCGGTGAGGTGAGCGACGTACACCCCTCAGCGACGGCGCGCCTCGCGGGGCTGCGCAGTGTTGCGGTGATAGCAGCGATCGCCGGGCACCGGATAGACTGGGCAGGCGCATCGGATAGCGCGGTCTGCGCGTCGGGACGAATACCCCGCTAGACTTCTCGTGCCGGGACGAGCTGCTTGAGCTGCCATGCCTGAACGTGGAGCTGTCGCTGCGCTTCGTCTTGAAGGACGCGTTGCTTGTGCAACACGAACGCGTTCCCGATGAGTTGAAGTGCGACTTGTCCAAGCAGCGTCGCGAGGAGCCCGAGCTGCGAGATATCGATGGCCCAGGGCTTCAGCACCAGACTTCCCTGCGCGTCGAGAGAGAATGTTCTCGGCAGCACGCCCAGGAGCTCGAGCGCGAGCGGAACTCCGATGATGAGAAGGTGCAGGACCACCGTGACCCTGGGGATGCGCAGGATGGGACCGGTGAGCAGGATCGTGGCGGAGCCGAAGATCAGCGATGGCCCAAGGAACACGGGCCCGAGGAAGACGCAGATCGATGCCATGAGCACGAGCACGTGCGGCGTGAGCACGATGCTGCGCCGGCCGCGGCGCGCATCAGCCCGGTGACCTTGCTCGTGCGCGATGGAGCTCCGCAGGCGGTCGTCGGTGAGCTGCAGCTGACCGCGCTCGCGCAGGCAGCGGGCAAGCATTGAGCTGGGTTTGATCTGCTCTCGCTGGGCGCCGTCACCACCGCCTGGTTCGGCGCGACGACCCAGCTGATCTCGAAGATCACGAGCTGGGTGAAGCCCCAGCTCATGGCGGCGACGATCGACGGTTACGTCGATGCCGAGAAGGCCCCCCTCCTGTTCTACTCGGACCTCATGGCGGTCCGCGAGGCCAACGCACGCGAGCGCGAGGTCAACCCGACCGGCGTCGATCTCGCGGCGGTCCGCACCTCGTGGGACGACGTCCGCGACGAGACCACCCTCGATCGCGCCTACCTGAACCCGGTGACGTTCCCCGCGGGCGCGCTCGATGGCACCCAGGCGTTCAAGTACCTGCGCGCCGCGTTCCCGCTCAAGACCCTGACGCTGCAGTCGACCGGCTACGCCGCGGTCAGCGACTTCGCCGCGGCGCACGAGGGCCCCGAAGGCGACCCCGCGTTCAAGCCGATCGCGACGGCGCTCAAGAAGTCATCGATCAAGTGTCACCACCGGCCTCGGAGGGGACCACTTTCACCGGAATCACCGGGGACCAGGGGACCACCCTGTGCGAGAAGTGGCGACCTCCTTGCCGGCACTCGG
>JAYVLW010000383.1:0-17441 GCA_043759315.1 Myxococcales bacterium | reverse complement strand
TGGTCGCCGGGCTCGGGCACTCGGTCGTGCCGGTCGACGTCACGGGCTCGATCCCGCGGCTCGCCACCGAGCTCGCGCGTCTCGCGCCGGACGTGGTGTTCAACTTCGCCGAGGGTGAACGCGGCGCGTTTCGCGAGGCGTTCTACCCGGCGCTGTTCGAGCAGCTCGGGCTCGCGCACACCGGTAGCTCCGCGAGCACGCTCGCGGTCTGCCTCGACAAGAGGCTCGCGAAGCGGATCGTCGCCGCCGCGCGCGTGCGCGTGCCGCGCGGCAAGCTCGTGCGCTCGGCCGCGGATCCGCTGGGCGATCTGCCCGGCCCGCTGATCGTGAAGCCGAACCTCGAGGGCTCGAGCAAGGGCATCACCGCGGCCAGCGTGGTCGCCGATCCAGCACAGCTCGCGGGCACCGTCGCCGCGGCGCTCGCCCGGTATCCGGGCGGCGTGCTCGTCGAGGAGCTCGTGCCCGGGCGCGATGTCGCGGTCGGCTGGTTCGCCGGCATCGGCTTGCTGCCGCCCGTGGGCTACGCGTACGACGGAGAGATCTACGACTACGCGCTCAAGCACACGTCACCGGAGCGCGTCGAGGTCCAGGTCCCCGCGCCGCTTTCACCTCTCGTCGCGGCACGGCTCACCACCGCGGCGGAGCGCGCGTTCTCGGCGCTCGGCGTCACCGGCTACGGACGCGCCGACTTCCGGATCACGCCGGAGGGCGAGGTGGTGTTCCTGGAGATGAACCCGCTGCCATCGCTGACGCTCGCGGTCGGCCACGACGAGCTGTACGTCGCGGCGGCCGCGCTCGGGAGGTCACCGCGCGAGCTGCTCGCGGCGATCCTCGACTCAGCGGCGCGACTCGATCAGGTCGAAGACACGCACGGAGGCTCCAGCTGTCAGCTCGGCGGATCGCGCCGGCACAGGTCCTCGATGACCCAGTCGTAGTTGACTGGCTCGCCATCCCAGCGCGGCGCATTGGTCACGGGCGTGATGTCGAGCGGCGCGTTCATGCGCGTGATCGCCGCCCATCCGAGATCCGCCGGGCGCGCAGGCGCGGGCGCGTCGCGCACGAGGAGCCCGTGCGGGTTGTAGAACCGCACGCCATCGTCGTCGAGCTCGATGCGGTAGCCGTACTCGTGGCAGCAGCGATCGCGCCGGAGCAGCGCCCGCTTGACCGCGCTCGGGATCGACCGCGTCTTGCGCCCGACCGACAGCGGGTTGCCGCGCGCGTCCTCGTGCACGGGAACCCCGCCGCAGTCGCACGCGAGCCGCTGCGCTGTTTCCACGGAAACAACGGTGGAGTCGCCGAACAGCGCGATGGGCAGCGCCGCGGCGTTGCCATGCGTACCACTTGTACCCGCGCGCCCGGCTGGCAGAACCCTGGATACGCCAGCCACTTGCGCAGGTGCTCGTTGCAGAGGTCGGTCAGGTGCTGACACTCGTCGGCAAGGTGCCGTGGCACGTGGAATGATACGATCTCGCCGTGACGCGCCTGCACGCTGCCGTCGTCGTGGGCGCGCTCTTTATCCTCGTTCCGCTGGCCGGATCGTTCGGCTTATCGGACGTCTGGGAGGCGCACTACGCCGAAGTGGCGCGTCAGATCCGTCTCTCTGGTGATTGGGTGTCGTTGCAGTGGCCGGGTTCCTATGCCGAGCCACCGGAATTCTGGTCAAAGCCGCCGCTCACATTCTGGGCGCAGGCAGTTGGTATGGCCGCGTTCGATGTCGATCCGTCAAACGTCGTGGATGGAACTCGAGCCGAATGGGGCGTGCGACTTCCGGGGATCCTGGTGGCCGTGCTCGGCATCTGGGCGGTGTTCTTCGCCACCGCACGGCTGATCAACCGGCGAGCAGGCGTGCTCGCGGCGTGCGTGCTGGTTACCGCTCCGCTGTACGCTCTGATCGCGCGCCAGGCGATCACCGATATCTACCTGACATCGACCCTGACCGCCGCCCTATGTTTCGCCGCGGTCGCATTGCTCGACGAGGACTGCGAGGTTCGGCGCGGTCGCTCCGCGCTTGCCTGGGGTGTGGTTGGCGTGCTCGCAACGTGCGTCGCACCTCAGCTATTCGCGCTCGCTCAGCGGGTCCCGATCGCACACGTCATTCCCTACGTCGTCGCATTCGGCGTGCTCGTCGTGCGGATCCTGCGGGCGCGGAAGCGATCACAGCTGCTGCTCCACCTCGCCTTCGTGCTGGCCGGGCTGTCCATTCTCGCGAAGGGGATCGTGGGGCTTGGTATCGCCGGCACGACGATCGGGCTGTTTCTGGTCATCACGCGTGATTGGCGTGGCTTCGTTCGGGCGCGACCGCTCGATCTGATGCTCACGGTAGGGGTGGTCGCGCTTCCGTGGCATCACGCAATGACGGCGCTGCACGGCTTGCCGTTCTTGCGCGAGCTGCTGCTCTACAATCAGTGGTCGCGGTTCGGGAAGGGTGTGTCTGGGGAACGCACGGGCTCTTTGACCTACTTCGTCTCGCAATTGGGTTATGGGCTCCTCCCGTGGGTCGCGGTGGCGATCGGCGCCGGAGTTGCGGCGCTGCGCTCGAAGCATCGGTTTGTCCTGTTGGTCGTGATCTGGTCCGTGGTCTCCCACGGTGTCGTCGCCGCCAGCGCTACGAAATTTCATCACTACATCCTGCCGGCCGTTCCACCGCTCGCGATCCTCTGCGGGTGGCACCTTGATCAGGTCCTGCGCGGCGAGGCCCCTCGCGTCGCTCGCACGGCGACCCTCCTTTTCGGACTCCCGCTCCTCGCGCTCGTCCTCATCGATCTCGTGCTCGCTCAGGACGCACCGGAGCGGCTGTTCTGGCTCTCGAACTACGACTACATGATGATGCCGGGTGGGTTGCCCTGGCCGGCCGATCTCGATGTCCGCGTCCCGCTCGCGGTGACGGTGACGACAGCGGCGATCGCAACGGGGCTGGTCGTCGTGATGCGGCGGCCGCAGGTTGCCGTCGGTGCGCTGTTGGCGGGTGCTCTCGCAAGCACGATCTATCTTCTGCATGTGGTCGTACCGGCCGCTGCGCAGAGCTGGAGCCAGAAGGCGTTACTCGCGCATTACCAACGAGTTCGTTCGCCAGAGGATCGACTATTCGCGTTCTGGCTCTATTTCCGCGGTGAGACGTTCTACTCGCAGGGCGCGACGTTTGACCCTTCGATGAAGGTCGGGGACCGGCTGATGGCGATGCCGTTCTGGCCAGGCTTAGGGGCCTGGCGGAACGCACATCCCAGGGTGCGCACCTATGTGTTGGTGCCGTACTACATGATCGCTACCGCGCGCCGGAACTGGCCCGAGCTCGAGATGGTGGACGACACGAACGCTCACGTCGTGCTCATGGTGCTCCCGCCGCGCTGAGCACAATCTCCCCCACCGAGACGCGCTCCGTCTCGTCCGCGGGCCGCTCGTGCGAGGTGATCGGCATCAGCTCCAACCGTCGCGGCCGCCGCCAGCCAACCGACAGCGTGCACGTAGAGGGTTGTACTTCGTCGATATCGATCTCGGCGTGATCCACGATGACGTCGCCGGCCGCGAGAGCCTCCGTTGTCAGCTCGCCATCGACTAGCTCGTGATCACCAAACAACAGCGCGTTCGGACATTCGAGACGAAGCGCGACGCGATATCCTTCGGGTACCGGCGCGACTGCCTGGAAGGTCAGCGTCACGCCGACCGTGTCGTGGGTGAGGTCGAGGGTCCGGGGGAACTCAGCAGCAACAAGCCTGATCGCGTTCCCCCATTCCGCGATCGAGCGTGCGTCGGCTGGTAATCGTGCGAGCAGCTTGCCGCGCAGCGGATTGGCATCTTGCGCACCCGCGGGTAAGCACGCCGACACGCGACGAAACCCGGCGACACCGTCCCCCAGCACGAAGAACCGTCCACGCGCCCGCCTCTCGAGCGCGGGGAGGGACTCGTTGACCACCACCGCTGTGGGACAGGTACCCTCGGCGAGATACGCGTCGAGCGCGGCGACGTCGGAAAGCTCGCGCATGCTCGTGAAGTGGCCGGAGATGCCGAGACCGGCCTCGATGCCATCAAAGGCCGCGAGCGACCCCGTTCGCGAGACCTGAGCCGATCCATGGTGGGCGGCCAAGAGTGTCACTGCACCAGACGCAGCCAACGCGAGCGATACGCAAGCGAGGCGGTACCTCTCGCCCACGATCGGCGCCGCTCCAAGTGCAGCCGCCACCGCCACCAGCCCAAGCAAGGTCGCAGGCGGCAGCTCGCCCGGTGACGATGCGATCGTGCCACCTAGATGGGCCGCCACCAGGCGCGCGGGTTCCAGATCATAGCTGCGCGCCACCAACAGCACGATCGTGGCGGATACCACCGCGAGCACGGGGGCAGGATCTGTACGCGTCACGAGATCGTCGAACGCGTCGCCGGCGAGCACGGCAAGCGGCGCGGCCGCGGCGATCATGATCAGCGGCTCGTGCGGCCACAACGCGGCGAACACCAACCACACCACGAGGTGCGCGAGCACGGAGGGTCGCGCCTCGCGCGCCCGTGCAATGGGCAGGGCTGCAACCATCGGGAACAAGCCTAGCGCCACGGCTCCAAACCCGTGGTCAAACGACCGGTTTGCCGCCTCCACCGCCGGCGGCAAGTGACCGCCCGCGATGAGCCACCCGATCACCGTGGCGGCCGCAACCACACAAGCGGCGATCACGGCGCGGCGCGATCGAGTAGCCAGCAACGCCACCGCGGAGCCGACCGCGATGATTCCGATCGCATACCCCGCGACCCCGGCACCGAGTGCAGCGATCCCGAGCCCGGCGCGGCATCCGCGCGTGACAAACCGATCGACGCCACCGAGCGCGAGCGCAACGGGCGCGAGCGCGAACACTCCGCCCGCCGCTGAACGCGCTCCCAATAGCACCGCTGGCGATGCCGCGAGGGCGACCGCTGCGAACAGTGCGGCGCGCGGCGAGCGCCCATGCGCCGCCCACCACACCGCGACGATGCCGCAGATCCCGCCGATCGCGTGCGGCAACCGTACGCCCCACGGACCTGCCCCAAAGACCCACCGTGTGTGCTCTGCCACCCCCGTCTCCACCGGATCCCACAACCCGTGAGCGCCGAGCCGCGCGAGCACAAGGACGATCGCGCCGAGCGAGACAACAAGCAACCGGCGCCGATCCATGCAGCTGTAGCGTATAGCAGCGCCCGGTACGCCGCTCGGCGCGTCTGGCGAGATGCGCGGTCTTGAACACGAGCGCGCGAGCCCGCTGGTGCGGCCGGTCGCGCGCGCGCGGGCGGAAGCAAGCGGGTGAACCAGCCGAGCATCGCATGCTCGGCAAGACCGTGCTCGCCAATGCCGACCTTCCGCGCGCTATGCGCTCGGGGTGTCATGTCACCAGTGTGCCGCCAAGACGATCAAGCCGGCAATCGCGAACCGTGCGTGCTAGCACCAGCGGATGCACGACGGGAAGCTCGCGTTGGCGGCCGCACGACTCGGCGCACTCTGCGCGCTCGGACCGGGCTTGATCCTGTTCGGCTGGTACTACGCGCACAACGGGCACCTCCCGCTGCCGTGGGGCCGGATCGCGCTGATCACCGTGGTGCTCGCTCCGTTCACCGGGGCCGCGTTCGGTGGATTTGTTCGGCTGTTCATCGCGTGGTTCGATCGCCACGCCCGTGGCGCGACGCGGCGGCGGTTCTACGCGAATCCGATCTCCGCCGGCGTGCTCGGTGGTGCACTTGCATCCATCGTCACAGGTGTGTTCGCCGTCGCGGTGTTCGGCTCGTATCACGGGCCGTTCGTCGGGACGCTGGAGATCACCGCGATGCTGTTCGCAGGATGCCTCGCGATCGCGACGCTGCTCACCGTGGAGGTGCTGCGTGGCTCGCGTCCGCGCTCCGGTGAGGATCTGGCCGTCGCGATCAAGCTCGTCGTCCTCGCGGGCCTCGCGACTGCCGCGGTGACGATCGGCTCGGCGATCCTTGTCATGCCGTCGTTGTTCTCCGCAGGTGTGCTCTGGACCGCGCGCGCGGAGGTGCTCGCGCACGGCGCCGTCACCGTCGGGTGCGTCGTCGGGCTCGCCGTCGGCGCGATCCTCGGGATGCACCTCGGGTTCTCGATCTGGCTCGGCCGCCGGAGATCGCGCGCTCCTGCGGCCACCTGATCGGGCTACCTGATCGAACCATCCCAGAACGGGGTTAGCGCGCGAAGCTGAGGATCGCGCTCGGCCGGTGTGGGCGGCGATCGCGCTCCTGGTAGAGGCGCTCGAACTCCGCGATCGTGTAGCGCAGGCCCAGCGGCGGCGGTGGATCGATCTGGATGAACGCGTTGTCGCGGATGCGCAGGGCGCGGATGCGGGCGAGCGTGGCATCGGGCTGCGTGGTGCCCTCGGTGCGGCCGAGGATCGCCACGGCGGCGTCGAGCGCGCGCGGCGCGACCGGGATGCCGCTCTCGTCCTCGCCGCGGAACTCGTTCGCCATCAACGCGATGCGCGCGATGCCCCACGAGGGCGACGAGATCGCGTTGATCAACGTGTCGAACTTCGCGGCCTCGAGATCGTTGCAGGCCTGGCGCTCCATCGACGCCTCCGAGCTCGGGCGGACTGGCGGGGTCTGCTGCGAGACGATCCGGTCCATGGTCTCGATCAGCTCGGCGGCGAGCTCTCCGTTCGGGCCGAGCTCGGCGGCGGCCTTCGCGTAGGGATGCGCGTCGACGTGGCGGCCCTGGCCTGCGAGCGCGCGCGCCATGGCGTGGAGCCCCGCGAGGCGCGCTTCGCGGCCACCCGTCTCGGAGATCAGTTGTTGGGCGATCTGCTCGCACTCGACGAAGTCGCCGACGCGGTACAGGCTGGTCGCGAGCGAGATCGCGAGCGCGGGATCCTTGGAACCGAGCGAGAGGGCCTTGCGGCCGGCTTCGACGGCCACCGCATCGTCGTTCGCGCGCGACGCTGCGGAGGCGAGGCTGGCCCAGTCCTCGGCCGTGCGGAACCGGCGCGCGGCGTAGCGCAGCACGATGACGGCATCGACGTCGCGCCCCGACTCGAGCAGGACGCGGCCGATCAATCGTGGTGCATCGACGCGCTCGTGTTGCGACAGCACGCGGATCGCTTCGAGACCGCGGCCCAGCCGGCCGAGCGCGACCGCGAGGCTCTGCGCGCGCTTCGCGTTGCCGGGCTCCACCGCGGAGGCCCAGCGCAGGTGCATGATCGCGACGTCGAGACGATCCTCGGAGGCGGCCGCGAGGCCGGCATCGAACGCGGCGTCACCGTTGATCGGCGTCTGGATCCCGGCGAGCCGCCACGCCGACGTGAGGTCGGCGAGGGCAGGGCCGCGCTCCTTGGCAGTCGCGGCGGTCATCCCGCGGCAGGCGGCGACGAAGCCCTCGTTCGGGCGGCCGGAGACCATCAGGCACTGCGCGAGCTTGAGCCACGGTTGTGCGACGCCGCTCGGGTTCGCGAGGGCGGCGAGCCAGTGCACGTCGAGCTGCGCCTGGGCGGAGGCACCGGCGGCGGCGGCAGCGGACCACGCGAGCGGTACGCCTCCGGCCTCGACGGCCCGCGTGCACCGCGCGAACAGCATCGCGGCGGGCTCGTACTGGGATGGATCGGTCGCGAGATCGTGCGCGAGCCGCAGCTCCCACCCGGTGCGCTCGTCGCCCCTGAGCAGGCGCTGCACCACGGGCATCCCGGCGAGCATGCTCTCGAGATAGCTGCCGTGCTCGGCCTCGAGATCGAGCGCGCGCTCGATGCGCAGCAGCCAGGTATCGAGGATCCACTCCGGCGCACCGCCGAGCCAGTCGACCATGCGCAACAGCGCCTGGATCGCGACCGGATCGATCTGGTAGCGCGAGCGGCGAACGAGGTGGAGCGCCTCGGTGGCGATGTGGCGATAGGCGCCCGCGATCGGCGTGGGCGGTCCCGACGAGGCGACGAGGTAGTTCGCGAGTGCGATGCCGAGCGCGAGCACCGCGCCGCACGCGTGTGCGTCGCGATCGCGCGCGGGTGGCACGAGCACGGTCCACCACTCCTGCGCGAGCATATCGGCGGAGCGCAGCGTCTCCTCCTGCGGCCACGCGAGGCGGCTGACGATCTGCGACGACGTGGCCTGCGCCGCGGGCACGGCGCCGATCAGCTCGGCGATCCACAGCGGATCGATCGCGACCTTTGTGCGGTCTCCGAGCGCACGCCGCACGATCGGGGTATCGAGGTTCGGGACGAAGTCGGCCAGATCGCGCGCCGCCATCTGCGCGAGGCGCGTCGCACCGCGCTCGAGACGGCGCTCGATCACGCGCTCCCATTCGCTCGCCGGGCGGATCGCCGCGAGCCGGAACAGCCGGTTGATCTCGGCCTCGAGGCGGCTCTGGCTGCGACGGAGCTGGACGACCTGGATCTGGTCGAGCGCCTCGTCGAGATCGCCCCGCAAGATCAGCGCCTTCGCGGCGGACAGCCGGGCCTTCCCATCGCCGAGCACGCCGACGCCGTCGAGGCCGGCGCACTGCCATACGGCGACCTCGGCCTGCTCCGTGCGGCCGGTCGCGACCAGGGCCTCGATCAACATGCCGGCGTCTTCGTCGTCGGTGATCCGACCCTTGGTCATCCCCAGGATCACGCGCCCGGGGTCCCCGCGGTGGTGGCCCTCCCACGCGAACGCACGGGCGAGCAGACCGGCGTCGCTCTTCCAGTGCGCGATCCGCTTCTGCGCCCACTGGAACGCCTCCTGCGTCCCCGGATCGGCGGGCAGCCGTGACATCGCATCGTCGGCGAGCTCGATCGCCTCGGCGATCCGCCCCACGTCGAGGTGCGCGAACGCGATGAGCAGCGCGGCGTGGTGCGGCGCTTGCCAGTCGTTCGCGTTCAGCTTGCCCGCCGCGGCGCGGTCGAGGATCTCGCGGCAGCGATACTGCGCCTCCGCGAACGCCTGGCCGGGGCGCCCGACCTGACGCAGGCGGCGCACGCAATCGAGGTGTGCGGCGCCCATCTGCGGCGCTGCCACCGTCGCGCGATCCGCCCAGCGGTAGCTCTCCTCGCGGCGGTTCTCGTCAGCGAGCTGGAGCGAGTAATTGTGGCACGCGTACGGGTTCGCCGGCATCAGGCTCGCCGCGATGCCCTGGTGGCGAACGCCCATGTTCTCGAGGGGACGATCGGCCGCGAACGGCTCGCCCCAGATCGAGAGATGCGGCTTCGCGTACATCGGCGCTTCCTCCACGAGCGGCAGGATCGCCCGCCGATCGGTATCGCCCGAGAGGAGGCCGGTGACGTACGCGTTGCGCCGGGCCACCGGATGCGACGGATCGATCTGCAGGATCACCTGGTCGAGGAGGCGCGCCTCCTCCCGCGCGAGCTCGGCGAGCACGCGCAGGTATGGTATCGAGAGCCGCGGCGGAGGCGTGCCGAGCCCACCCGAGAGCTGCGCGAGATCCACGCCCTGCTGGAACAGCGCGTCGACCTTGATCAGGCGCTCGGCGGCGATTCGCAGATCGTCGAGCGTGAAGTCGGGGAACATGTTGACGCCCGGTAGCCGGCGTGCGGCCAGCCACTGCGCGAGGCACTGTGCTAGCTGCGACGACAGCGAGAGCTCCGGACTCGAGCGCCACTCCTCGATCGGGCCGGTCGGGCGGCGGGACCGCAGCAAAGGCGCGAGCGGCCGCCGCGGATCGAACGACAGCTCGAACCACAGCACCTCGTGCCGGCGCGAGACGCGGAAGAACCAGTCCACGCTGTCCTCGATCTGCGGGTGCCGCGCATCGAGCAGGGCGCCCGTCTCGTCGATCAGGCGCTCGTCGTCGTGATCGCCGAGCGTGACCATGCGGTGGCGCACGAAGTGGTCGTAGACCAGCAGCGAGAGCAGCCGCGCGATGTACGGCTTGGCAGCCTCCAGCTCGCTCGGCACGTGGAGCGTGCTCGCGAGGAAGGTCACCCGATGCGGGTATGGCAGCGGTCCCATTGCCCGCACCGAGAATACAGCAGGGCCCTAGCGAATACCGAGGCCGGCGGCGACCCGATCTGCGTCGGTCTTCCGGCCGCACGCGGACAGGGCGCGCCACGCGACGAATTGCTGTGCGCGCAGCGCCCCGCGCGCGGGCTCGAGGAGCGGTTCGACGAGCCGGCAGGCCTCGGCCGGGTCTGCCGCGGCGAGCGCCGCCTCGGCGGCGAGTGCCCGCGCCTCGGTTGTCTCCCGGTTCCGGAGGTTGGCGGTCGCCAGGACGAGCGCGCGCGCAGGGTCGGCCCCGGGCCCGAGGTAGAACCGCGCGGCGTGGTCTGAGAACGCCTCGGGAAGCGCGGTGAGGTAGCGCTCCCACCCGAGCTTCGCCTCGGCGGTCTTGCCGGCGAGCGCCAGGAGCTCGGGATGCTGGTTGGTGCGCAGCGCTTCGCTGAGGAGGGTCGTCGGGTCCTGGCCGGTCGCGGTCATCGTCTGTGCCAGGTGGACGATCGCCTCGAGATAGCCGGGCATCCGGCGATGCGCCTCGGCAAACAGGTCTCGCGCCATCGCGAGCTGGCCGGCCTGTTCGTAGAGGCGTCCCCACTGGAAGTACAGCCACGAGAACGTGATCGGGGAGTTGTCGTGCGCGGCGGCGACCGCCTTCGGGATCAGCGCGAACGCTGCATCGAGCTTGCCGCGCAGGGCGAGGTTGGCGGCCAGCGTCGTCAGCGTTTCGGGGCGCACCAGGATCTTCGCGGTGTGTTCGCGCACCGGGGTCGCGAGCTCGGGATGCCCGGTGGCCTCGTCGATCATCGCGGCGAGATCGCGCGCCTCTTCCGGATCGAGCGGTGCGAGCCTCGCGAGCACGGCCTTCGCGTCGGCGAACCGGTGGACCCGGGACAGCGCCATGACGCGAAGCTTCAGCGGCACCGGGCTGGTGGGGTACATCGCCAGCCACGCTTCCGAGCGCGCGAGCGCCGCCGCGTAGTCGGTGACCTGCTGGGTGATCGCCGCGCGCCCGATCAACAGGTTGATCAACTCGCCGCCGACCGGCTCGCCGCCGCGGCGGGTGATGCCGACGTCGATCGAGTGCAGCTCCGCCACGCCGTCGGGGCTCTCCGGCAGCCTCGGGATCGCCGAAACGAACACCGCCGCCCCGGAGGGAGCGGCGTCGTCTTTGACCCTGGACTTCTGCTCCCCGCGGCACCCGAGGACGAGCGCGACGGCGAGCAGGATCCGGTTCATCGGCTCAGTGCGGGATGCCGAGGAACGGGAAGTTGGTGTCGCTCACGTCGGCGTGAACGGTGACGCCATCGCCGACTTGCGGCGTGAACAACGCCCCCGAGAACCCGTTCGCGCCCGCGGCGAGCAGCGAGTAGCTCGAGTCCATCACGTCGTGCGACGGCGTCCGACCACCGCACTGGGAGTGCGAGCCCGCGATCGCGTCGACCTCGACCGAGAGGTACGCGTTGCAGGTCAGCTTCGCCGTGTCGACGTAGAGCTCGTCATCGGCGAGCACGGTCGCGAGCACCGTGTAGTGACTGCCGGCCGGGTTGTTGTAGAGCGCGCCGTTGCCGCAACCTCCGACTCCTCCGGCCGTGTTCGCGACGCCACCGGCGGCGGTGTTGGGAAGTCCGCTGTTCTGATCGAGCGTGTCGAAGATGCCGAGGTACTTCTTGAACTCCCCGGCGACGGTCTTGCGCGGGCCGAGCACCTGTGCCGCCGCGGTGATCGGATAGGCGGGATCCGTACCGGCGGCGTCGAGGACGGTGCCGCCCCACATGGCGGGATCGAGCACCGCGTGGTTGTACGCGTCCTTCTTCGCAGTCTTCGCGGCGCCGGAATCGACCACGGCGTTGAGTGCGGTGTTGACGGCGGGCTTGCCCATTCGGTCGATGACGGCGCCGAGCGTCGGCGCCGCGGGGATGACGGTGGGCGCGTCGATCATCTTCGGCGCGTCGACGGGACCTTCCTTGTTGTCACCGCAGGCGACGAGGAGCAGACCCAGAGAGAGCGAGGCGAGTGTGAGGTTCTTCATGGTGGTTGTCCTCACGAGCCCGTGTGGGTGGAGCCGTAGACGCTCACGAAGGTGTCGGTGCCGTTGACGACCAGGGTCTTGTCGACCTGGACGACCAGCGCCATGACGTTGAAGGACGCGAAGCAGTCCTTGACCGTCGTCGAGCACGGCGGGGACCCGGTGGCGCCGTTCACGCTCTGGTTCTTGAGCAAGTTGACGAGGGCGGCCACGGTGGCATCCGGAAGGTTGGTCGGGCAGCCGCCGGCGTTGAACGCGAGCGTCCCGGCGGCACCGGCGACCGCGGCGATCGCGTCGCGGAAGCCCTGCAGGTTGAAGAAGAAGGGATCGGAGCGGCGGCCGGCGAACACCTTGAGCTTGCCATCGGCGCTGCTCAGGCCGGTCGCGGCGCTCGGGTCGCCCTTGACGTAGCCCTTCACGGTGGTTCCAGACACCACCCAGCACTGGGCGCTCGTGTTCGAGGCGAACGTGCAGATCACGTTGGTCTCGACGCCGCCGGGCTGGCCCAGGACCATCAAGCCCGTCGTGCCGACGCGGCTGCGGACGTGGAACACGTACTGGACCGTCGGACCGAACATGCGGGTTCCGTCGTCGCCGGGCGACACGGTCATCGCGAGGTTCATCTTGGTCGCGTCGGAGTTCATCCACGTGTAGACATCGTTGATGTCTCCCATGGGGTTGCCCGCGAGCGTGGACGAGTCGAGGTGATCGGCGGCCCGGCTCGGGGTCATGAGGAGTGCAGTGAGCGCCAGGCCCGCTACGCCTCCGGCAATAAGTGAAAGCTTCTTCAAGGTAATTCCCTCCCTTTGTGGCTAGGACTCTACGCCGGGTTGGATCCCGGCGGAAGCTTCCAGACCTGAACTTCCGCTGCCCTCACCCCCCCTGCGAGGTTGATCACCCCCGACTGTTGATCAGCGTCACGAACGGCTGTGATAGGCTTTTTCCCTCAACCCGTCGCAGTTTGAAGATCGTCGAGGAGATCGGACCGTGGGAACGAAGCTCTACGTGGGCAACCTGAACTACAACACGAACGAAACCTCCCTGAGAGATGCGTTCGGAGCGAACGGCCGCGAGGTGACCAGCGTGTCCATCATCATGGATCGCGAGACCGGTCGATCTCGAGGCTTCGCGTTCGTCGAGATGGCCACGGCCGAGGGTGCGCAAGCCGCGCTCGCCGAGCTGGACGGCCAGGAGCTCGACGGGCGGATGCTCCGCATCAACGAGGCGCGCGAACGCGAGGCCCGCGGTGCGGGAGGCCCGCGTCCGAGCGGCGGTGGTTACGCTGGTGGCGGCGGTGGAGGTGGCGGCTATCGTCCGAGCGGCGGCGCGCCGGGGGGTGGCGGCGGCTACGGCGGTCCACCGAGCGGTGGTGGAGGCAGCTATCGTCCTCCCGGTGGCGGCTACGGCGGTCCTCCAAGCGGCGGCGGTCCGCCGCGACCGGCGGGCGGTGGCTACGGGCCTCCCGCCGACGGCCGCAAGAAGAAGTTCGAGAAGGAGAAGGACAAGGAGCGCGGCGGCGAGGACCGAGGCAAGAAACGTCGTCGTGACGACGGCGGCGACGGTTGGTAGCCGAGCTTCCGGGCTGGATCGCGTCCCAGCTCCCCGCCGGTTCACGCTCGTCGATGATCTCGACGGGCAGCGAACGCATGCACGTCTTCGAGTGGGGGCCGATCGACGGTCCCGCGCTGCTGCTTCTCCACGGTAATCCGACGTGGAGCTTCCTGTGGCGCAAGGTCGTCGCGGAGCTCCGCGCCCGCACCGGCGGCGACGAGCTGCGTCTCGTCGTACCCGATCTGATCGGCCTCGGTCTTTCGACGAAGCCCGAGCTCGCGGCGCACTCCCTCGATCAGCACGCCGCCTGGCTCGGCGACGTGATCGATCAGATCGTGCCGGGACCGCTCGTGCTCGTCGCACAGGACTGGGGCGGACCGGTCGGGATGCTCGCCATGGCGAAGCGCGCGGCGCGGCTGCGCGGGATCGTCCTCGGCAACACGGGGATCAGCCCGCCGGCGCCGAACGGGCGGCGCACGCTGTTTCATCGCCTGTCGCAGATGCCGGTGGTCAGCGAGCTGCTGTTCCGCAGGCTCGGCTTCCCCCTCGGCCTGCTCCACATCTCCCAGGGCGATCGCTCGACCATCCGGGGCGATGTCGCGCGCGCATATCGCTGGCCGCTCGCAGCGCGGGCCGATCGAGCTGCGCCGCTCGCGCTCGCGCGTATGGTTCCGGACAACGCCGACTCGCATCCTTCGATCCCCGGCCTGCGGATCACACACGAGCTGTTCGCGACCGCGCGGGTCCCGATCTCGATCGTGTGGGGTGAGAAGGATCCGATCCTCGGGCGCGGCGTCAGCCATCTGTCGCGCACTCGCCCCGACGCGAAGGTGACGCGCACCCCCGCCGGGCACTTCCTCCAGGAAGAAGTCCCCGAGATCCTCGCCGACGCGATCCTCGACGTCGCCGCGCGGGCCTGACATGTCGTCGACGAAGTTCACCGTCGCCGCCGACGATGCGGGGCTCCGGCTCGATCAGGCGATCCCCAAGCACGTCGCCGGGCTATCGCGCCGCAAGGCGCGCGCGGTGATCGACGAAGGTGGCGTGTTCGTCGACAAGGCGCGCGTCAAGCAGGCGAGCCGGTTCGTCAAACCCGGGCAGGTGATCGAGGTCAACGTGGGCGGCGCGGTCGAGCGGACGCGGCCGCCGCTCGCGCCGACGATCGTGTTCAGCGACGCGCACGTGATCATCGCCGACAAGCCCGCGGGGCTCGTCACCGCGCCGACGCCCGAGAGCGATCGCGGTGACTTGCTGGATCAGCTCTCGACCCAGTTCGGCGAGGTCTACCTCGTGCACCGGTTGGACCTCCCGACGAGCGGCCTGCTTGTGTTCGCGCGCACGCGCGATGCGAACAAGAAGCTCGGTGAGGCGTTCAAGGTCCACGACGTCGACCGCGAGTACCGCGCGGTGTGCGCGGGCGCGGTGACCGCGCAGACGATCGTTCAGCCGGTCGACGGCAAGCGCGCGGTCACCCACATCGGCGTGATCGAGACGTTCGCCGCGGCGACGCTGGTCTCGGCGCGGCTCGAGACCGGACGCACGCACCAGATCCGGTTACACCTCGCGGGGCTCGGGCACCCCGTGCTCGGCGACCACCAGCACGGCGGCGAGACCAGTCGGACGTTCGTACCGCGCCCACCGCGCCTGGCGCTTCACGCCGCGGTGCTCGGCTTCGCGCATCCCGCGACCGGTGTTCGCGTGCACTTCGAGTCTCCGGTGCCGGACGAGCTCGCGAGGTGGATCGCGCGGCTCAGCCCACCGACTCGAACGTCCACGCCTTGACCACGGCGGCGCGGCCGGCGAGCTCGTCGAACACACCGGTCATCCCCGGGACCTGCGCGAGCGTGTTCCATGCCTGGAGCGACGCCGCCGTGATCACGATCGAGAGGTCCCAGCGCGCCGCGCTGTCATCCGCCGGCAGCCCGACCACGACGTCTGCGCCGGCCGAGATCAGCTGGGCGCGCAGCATCTCCGCGAGCTCCGCGCGGGTTCCGACCTCGTCGTCGAGGAGCTTGACGAAGCAGAAGCGTTGGATCACCGGCCGATCCTAGCAGCGCCACCCGCCGCCCGGTGGCTACAGCAACTCGAGTAGCCACCTGGATGCCCGCCAAGTGCGAGGGTTTGCACGACCGATCCTGGCTCGGACGTTGCTCACCGATGCCGCATGGCGTCGAAGCTCCCCGTAATCGCGTTCATGACCCTCGCATCCCTGGGGGCCGCCGGCTGCGCGACCGAGGATGACGATGGCGATGCCCCCGTGTGGACCGATGGCAAGGCGGACAGCCAGACCTCCCTGTTCTACCGGACGATCGTCAGCACCGCGCAGTTCGAGGGCCTCGCGCTCAAGGACGGCGGCGTGGTGATCCAGGGCCCGTCGATGAAGTTCGTGATCGACCGGCGCAAGCCGAGCTCGCCGAAGATCTACTTCCAGAACGCGAACTACAAGGAGAACGGCCGCACGCCCGAGTCCGCGCGCTACCACTACTACTTCAGCGAGGCCGTGTTGCCCGACTTCGCGGAGGATCTCGAGACCTTCAACAAGAACACCTACGACGTGCAGAACAAGCGCTACGTCGCGGGCACCATCCAGGTCTACAAGACCGACGCCGATGCCGCGCCGGTCTACGGCATCCAGTTCTATCCGGAGGACGTCGCGAAGGACGGCACGATCGTCACCGCCGTGACCGTGGTGAAGGCTGCGTTCCAGATCCCGAACGCGAAGCTCGCGTTCGTCGCCACGGGTCCACAGCAGACGCTGACCACCACGAACAAGACCAAGCTGGTCGCCCTGGGCGTCGAGCCAACGACGATCGATCAGGTCCTCGGTTCGTTGAAGTTCCTCCCGCTCAACGTCGGCGAGGCGTGGGGCTACCTCAGGATCTTCCCGGCCAACTCTGATGACCTGACGCCCCTTGATATCGCCGTGCTCGACGAGCTGCCGCTCGATCTCGCGGTCGTCGGTGGCGTGATCACGAAGGCGTACCAGGACGCGAGCTCGCACGTGAATCTCAAGTCCAAGGAGCGCGGCACGCCCGACATGGTCCTGCGCGACGCGGGCCCGTCGAACGCCACGCTGAAGCCGTTCGCGAACAAGCCGGTGCACCTGATCGTCAAGGCCGACAGCTGGAAGATCGAGCCCACCACCGACGCGATCATCACGGCAAAGTTCAAGGAGCGCACGAACAAGCCGTGGACCCCCGTCGCCTACGTCGCCGAGACCCGGCTGATGGCGTTCTCCGAGATGTGCCCGACCAAGCCGGCCGACTGCATCCCGGTGCAGAAGAAGTTCGGCTCCAAGGCCGCCAACCTCGGCTTCCTCCAGCACAAGCAGGTGCTCGGCCGCGCCAGCGACGCGAACACGCCGAGTCAGCGCGCCGGGTACGACCTCACGCCCGCCGGGATGGGCATCCCGGTGACCTACTATCACGACTTCCTCGCATACGCGCCGAACGCGACCCTGCGCACCAAGCTGAACGCGCTGATCACCGCCGAGAAGACCGGAACGCTGTCGCCGGCGCAGCGCGGCACGATGGCCGCCGAGGTCCGTGCCGAGTTCCTCAAGGCGCAGATCCCGCCGGCGACCCTCGCCGCGATCAAGGCGAAGCTCGCGCAGACGCTGCCCGGCCTCGACAAGCTGAAGATCCGTTCGAGCGCGAACGCCGAGGACCTCCCGAACTTCGATGGCGCGGGTCTCCATGACTCGTTCTCCGCCCGCATGACCACGGCCGACAACGCGAACAACTCCTGCACGGTGGTCGCCGGGGGCACCGGCGTCGCTACCAAGCTCGACGTCGAGCCGAAGACCGTGCAGTGCGCGGTCAAGGGCGTGTGGGCGAGCCTGTGGAACAAGCGCGCCATCGAGGAGCGCTCGTTCGCGCGCCTCGACCACGCGACGGTGGGCATGGGCATCGCGATCGTCGGGAAGTACGACCTCGACGCTGTCGAGATCGCGAACTCGGTGGTGGTCACCCGCGTGGTCAACAACGAG
>JAYVLW010000382.1:0-2540 GCA_043759315.1 Myxococcales bacterium | reverse complement strand
AGCCAGGGGCTGACGCTGCTCCGCCCGGAGTGAATCGAAACAGGGGCTTGCGCGGTTCGCGTGAACGCCGCGTGAACATCACCCCGCCCCGGCGGTACGGGCGCATCATGTGTCCATGGTTCGTCGCATGATGATCGGTTCGCTGCTGCTCGGCGCTGCCGTCGCGTCGGCCGATCCGACTCCGCGGACGCAGGCCGTCCCCGACCCACCGACGAAGCTCAAGCAGCCCCGGTCTCTCCGCGACGAGGCCACGCGCGTCACCACGGATCTCGTCGCCGGCGAGCAGGACGTTCGGCGCGATCCCGATCTGCTGTTCACACCGTGGGCCTTCGGTCGGTGGTCGGCGAACGGCAAGGCCGCGAAGCTGGAGGCAGGTGCCGCGGCTGCGACGTTGATCGGCGAGGCCGCGCTGGGCCTCGGCGGATCGCCGATCGCCGCGCTTGGCGCGTTCGCGGCGGCAGTGACGCTGGATTCGGCGGCGGCGGATGTCGAGGCGGCGAGCCCCGCCCCCGTGAAGAAGCAGAAGCGCATCCGGCACAAGCTGCGCTGAGGGCGCGCTACGCTCCGGTCATGCGCCTCGTCGTTGCCTGCTTGCTCGTGGCCTGCTCCGGTGGTGGCGCGCCGCGGCCCGTCGAGCCCGAGCATTCCGCCGAACCGGATCTGCGCGGCCGCTACGTGCCGAAACGGACGGCGGCCGTGATGGTCGAGGCCCCGGCCGATGCCGGGCTGACCATCGATGCGCAGACCGCGACCGCCGTGGAGATGTCGCACGTCAAGGCGATGAAGTTCCGCATGGGCTCGCGCACGAGCCACCCGGACGAGCGTCCGGTGCACCAGGTCGCCGTCGCCGCGTTCGCGATCGATGTGACCGAGGTGACGCTCGCCGCGTACACGGAGTGTGTCGATGCGAAGCGGTGCACGCTCCCCGATCTGCAGAGCGCGCGCTGCAACTGGAGCCACCCCGAGCTCGGGCAGTACCCGATCAACTGCGTCAACTACACGCAGGCCGTCGCGTACTGCACGTACGTCGGCAAGCGCCTCCCCACCGAGGAGGAATGGGAGCTCGCGGCGCGCGGCACCGATCAGCGCGTCTACCCGTGGGGCAACGATGCGTTCGGGGGCGAGGAATGCGAGCTCAAGGGCAGCGGACTCCCGCTGTGCCCGGTCGCGAGCGCACCTCCCGGGCGCAGCGCGTTCGGCCTGTTCGACATGACCGGCAACGCCGACGAGTGGACCTCGAGCGCGTATTGTCCCTATGACAAGCCGGGCTGCGGCGATCCGCGACGCACCACGCGCGGAGGCTCCTCCGACTTCCTCGGCGGCACCGCGACGAGCCGCACGGCGACCGCGCCGAACACGATCGGCGACGCACTCGGCTTCCGCTGTGCGCGATCCGAGTAGGTCACCCTCGGACGGCACACATGCGCACACCGGCGCCGAAGCTCGCGGCGTGCTTCCCTGGGTCGCTTTGGAATATGCTGGGATCATGTCGCTTCTTCGCGGAGTGCCCGTAGCGATCCCGTTGCTCTGCGGATGCGGGCGGATGGGATTCGATTCGGATCTAGCGTCGAGTATCGGCGGCGAGAACGACGATGCGATCGATGCACCGAGTAGTCCGGGGCCGGCGTTCCGTAGCGCCTCCATGTATTCCGGCGCGGGCACGACCTCGGGCTCACTCGCTGTCCCCGCCGGCGTGGCATCCGGTGATGTCATGCTCGCGGCCCTGTATTTCTCCGACGATACTCCGATCACGTACAGCGCTCCGGCTGGCTGGAACCTCGTCGTCGATCGCGGAACGGTCGAGCGCTTCGTCGTGTGGTGGCGCGTGGCAACCAGCGCAGAGCCGCCAGCGTACTCGTGGTCCTTCACATGTTCCGGGGGCTGCTTGTCGGGGGACATGGCCGGCGGTATCTCGAGCTACGCTGGCGCGAACCCGACGCAACCGTTCCTGGCCACGCAGAGCAACGCCGACGGGTGCAGCTCGGCGAACAAGCAGATCACCGCAACGAGCCCGGGTCCGATCACCGGCGCGCCCTTTCGATTGATCTCGATCTTCCAGTCCGAAGGATCGGGAGCCGCCCGGACGACCTGGAGCGACCCAGCCGGTACGACGCGGCGGTTCCAGGTCGATGGCGATGGCAAGCAGTCTCTCCTCTTCGTCGATGAAGCGATCCAGAGCGCGACCGATCCGGGGTTCCGCACCGCGCGGATCGATGCGGCGCCGATGGACGACTACTTCTTCTCGTGCAACGCCGCGATGCTTGCCCTGGGATCTTAGCGGTCGCGGGCACGAGCGGGCTGCATGTCAGGTCCGTGTAAGGAGCCTGCCGGGAGGTTAACCATCGCCGATCCGCGGCGTCGACCGACGGCAATGTCCAGATGCATCACCCTCGCGTCCATCCTCACCTTCGCCGCGTGCACCCGCAGCCCGTCGGCACCCTCTGAACCCGCGTGGGCAGCGCCGGCGAAGACCGCGCCATCTCCCACCGTGGCGCCAGTTGCCGCGGAACCCGCACCGATCGCGCCGATGCACACCGAGC
>JAYVLW010000381.1:0-3720 GCA_043759315.1 Myxococcales bacterium | reverse complement strand
CTCCCGAGACGGCGACGGGCGATCCGGTGGTCTCGGTATGGGCCTCCTGCAGCGGAAGCGCGCTTCGTGTGGTCTCGTCGGTGCCGCGCAGACTCACCGGCGCGGATCCGATTACCGGGGGCGTCCGCTCCACGTATCGCCGGGGATCGAGGCCGGGCAGATACTCCATCGTGAAGTAGCAGGACGTATCCTGCGCGACGAGCTCGTAGAGCTCGACCAGGTTCGGGTGGCGGAGCGACGCGACGGAGCGGAACTCCCGCTTGAGCCACAGCGTCGCATCCGAGTGCGTGACACCGCGGAACTTGATCGCGACGTCCATGTCGAGACGCAGATCACGCGCGAGATACACCACGCCCATGCCACCTCGTCCCAGCTCGCGGACGATGTGGTAGCGGTCGCTGACGAACCGCCCCGGGGCCCCCTCGATCACGTGCAGTCACGGTATCGTGTCCGCCGTGCCCGACGCAATCGACAGGGTCATCGAGCGCCATGGCGCCGAGACCGTGTGCGCAGCGCTGCTGCCGATGCTGACTCCCGAACGGGTGCATCGCATCGACACGGTGCTGGCGAATCGCCTGACGTCCGTCGTGACGATCGTCGAGGACACCTACGACCCGCGCAACGCCGCGGCCACGATCCGGACGACGGAAGCGATCGGGCTTCACCAGCTCCACGTCATCGAGCCTGGCAATCGGTTCAGCATCGCCGGCGGCGTCACGCGCGGCTCCCACAAGTGGATCGATCTCGTCCGGTGGAAAGATCCGCTGGCGGCGGTCAAGGCGCTGCAGCAGCGCGGCTTCCGGGTCTACGCGACCCTGCCGGGTGCGCCTCACTCGATCGAGGATGTCGACGTGGGGACGCCGCTCGCGGTCGCCTTCGGCAACGAGCACGACGGCTTGCTGGACAGCACGGTCGCGGCCTGCGACGGGGCGCTCGGGGTGCCGATGTTCGGGTTCACCGAGAGCTTCAACCTCAGCGTCACGGTCGCTCTCGCGATGAACCGGATCGCGACCCGCCGGCGGGCCGCGATCGGCGCGAATGGTGATCTCCCCGCGGCGCAGCTCGCCCGGCTCCGCGCCCGCTGGTTCGCGCTGAAGATCCGCGGTGCGGTCGGGATCCTGGAGCGCCGGCTTGCATAAGTAGGACGTGTCTCCAGAGACACGTGGCATGTGGCAAACCGACCCTAACCAGGGGACAATCCACGTCCCCGTCGCGGTATCCCCTTTGCACCCTTGGGGGGATGCCTCCGGGCCAGACGATCAGGATGTGGAACCCACCCCCGCAGCAGGCGCCGACGAAGGCGAACAAGCCGACGCCGGCCAAGGCCAAGCTCGCCACCAGACCCGGCGCGGCCAAGCCCGTGAAGCCGCCGCGGAAGCGGTGGATCACCGTCGTCAAGTGGCTGGCGATCGTCGGGTTCTCGGGGCTCCTGCTGCTCGTCGCGACCGTCGCGTTCGTGTTCTGGATGTACGGG
Organism: Myxococcales bacterium; assembly: GCA_043759315.1. Taxonomy (GTDB): domain Bacteria; phylum Myxococcota_A; class Polyangia; order Haliangiales; family Haliangiaceae; genus JABFXX01. The sequence continues at coordinate 2,246 of JAYVLW010000381.1, read as the reverse complement.
CGCGATCCGAACCTGCCCGACTACACCAAGCTCGGTGACTACCACCCGAAGCAGGTCACCCAGATCCTCGATGCGAACGACAACCGCATCGACGAGATCTACACCGAGCGACGCACCTACGTTCCCTACGAGAAGGTACCGAAGATCCTGGTCGACTCGTTCGTCGCGGCCGAGGACAACAAGTTCTGGACGCACGGCGGCGTCGACTACTGGGGCATGTTCCGCGCGTTCATCATGAACATCCGCGCGGGCGGGCGCTCGAAGCAGGGTGCATCCACGATCACGCAGCAGGTCGTGAAGACGTTCCTCCTCACGCCGGAGAAGACGTTCAAGCGCAAGATCCAGGAGATCATCCTCGCCCGGCGGCTCGAGAAGTCGCTGACGAAGGAGGAGATCATGACGCTCTACATGAATCAGATCTACTTCGGGCATGGCCGCTACGGGGTGCAGGAAGCGTCGAAGTTCTACTTCGGCAAGGACGTCGGGCAGCTCAACGTCGGTGAGGCCGCGATGATCGCAGGGCTCCCGCAATCGCCGAACAACATCTCGCCGCGGATCAATCCGAAGCGCGCGAAGGAGCGCCAGACCTACGTCCTGAACCAGCTCGTCGGCATGGGCAACCTGTCCCAGGCGGAAGCGCAGAAGTGGATCGATGCGCCGATCCAGGTCGTCCAGACACCGTTTCCGCAGCTCGGCTCCGCGACCGGCTGGCTGGAGCTCGCGAAGAAGGAGCTGATCGCCGAGAAGGGCGAGGCGGCGCTCGACACGCTCGGCGCGAAGGTCCGCACGACGGTCGATCCGAGCCTGCAGGCCGCGGCGCAGAAGGCGCTGCAGACCGGGCTGCGCGGCGTCGACAAGCGCCACGGCGTGGGCCGACCGATCCGCACCCTCAAGGCCGACAAGATCGAGTCCACCATCGCTGGGCTCGCGAAGCGGCTGCCGTCCGGCGGCCCGAAGGCGAAGGAGATCTACGAGGCCGTCGTCACCGAGGTGTTCGATGACGACAAGGAAGTCGTCGTCGATCTCGGAGACTGGAAGGGCTCCCTCATCCTCGGAGCTTCCGACGACGACCGGTTCAATCCGCCGGGCGATGATGGCGCGATCAAGAAGCCGAGCGAACGCTTCAAGCCCGGCGACGTCGTCGAGGTCACTGTCGCGCAGGCCGAGGTGATCGCCGCGGGGACCGGTGACGAGGACGAGGGTGGGGCGCCGACGCCGAAGGCGGTGAACGCGCCGAAACACTCGAAGCACCACGTCGGGTTTGTTCCACCGGCGCAGGGAGCGATCGTCGTGATCGATCTGAAGACACGCAAGGTGCGAGCGCTCGTCGGCGGCTACGTGCTCAAGGCCGGCGGCTTCAACCGCGCGACCATGGCGAAGCGGCAGCCGGGCAGCTCGTTCAAGCCGTTCGTCTATGCGACCGCGATCGACTCCGGCAGGTACACCGCAGCGAGCAAGGTCAACGACGCCCCCGAGGTGTTCGACCTGTGGAAGCCCAAGAACTACGAGACTGGCAAGTTCGAGGGACCGGTGCTCCTGCGTCACGCCCTCGCGAAGTCGATCAACACGGTGGCCATCCGCGTGACCTACGACATGAAGCCGGAGAACGTCGCGGCGTTCGCGAAGAAGATGGGGATCCAGAGCGAGCTCCCCCACGAGATGTCGCTCGCGCTGGGTTCGGGAGAGGTGACGCCCCTCGAGATGACGAACGCGATCGCCACGCTCGCCACCGGGGGCATCTACGCGCCGCCGAAGTTCATCGAGGCGATCGACGGCAAGGTCACGCCGCCCAGCGCGGGCGAGCAGGTCCTGCGTCCCGAGGTCGCCTACGTCGTCGTCGACATGATGCGCTCGGTGGTCACCGAAGGTACGGGGCACCTCGCGTCGGCGCTGAAGATCCCGATCGCCGGCAAGACCGGCACCTCGAACGACGCGCGCGACGCGTGGTTCATCGGCCTGACCCCCGACTACGCGATCGGCGTGTGGCTCGGTAACGACGACAACCGCCCGCTGGGCAAGGGCGAGACGGGCGGCACCACCGCGGTGCCCGTGTTCGTGGAGCTCGCGAAGTCCATGCAGCTGCCCGCGAAGTCGTTCCCCAAGCCGGCGCACGTCACCGAGGCGACGATCGATCGCGCGACCGGCCTGCTCGCGCCCGATGGTGCGCCGAAGGGCACGTCGCGCGGCGAGGTGTTCGTCGAGGGCACGGCTCCGACCGAGACCGCCGCCATGCCGGGTGACGTGAC
>JAYVLW010000380.1:0-7319 GCA_043759315.1 Myxococcales bacterium | reverse complement strand
ACCTGTGGGTTCGTCTCCCGCATCTCGCGGATCTTCGTTCGCATCCACTCGCGCTTTGCGTCCTCCCCCTTGCGATCGAGCTGGCGCTGGATGATGTCGTGATCGATCAGGTACTCGACCAGCTCGCGGAGCTCGACGTACTCGAGCTGGTGATTGAACAGGATGTAGTAGATGAGCAGCCCGTCCATGCCCTGGAGCTCGCGGATCATCTCGCCCGCCACTTGCTTGCCCTGCTCGTCGATCACGCCGATCGCCTTGAGGTTCGCGACGAGCTGCGCCAGCACCTTGTGCAGCTCCTTGCGCTCGCGCTCCGTCAGCAGCAGATTCTCGATCACGGTCACGATATCGAGCCGCATGGATGGCGGCAGTGACGCCTCGGCGTCGGCCATCCGCTGCGCCGCGGCATCGCCGGGGAGCACGACCGCCGTGAGATCGGGCAGGCCGATCGCGAGCACCTGCTCGGCGGTGATCTTCGTCTTGCTGCGCAGCTCCGCCGGCTCGCCCTTCACCAGGTCGGCGTGGATCTCCGGCGTCCACACGATGTCGCCGCGCTTCTTCGCCTCGCCCTGCGCCGCCGCATAGACGCCGCGCTTGACCTTCGCCTCGTCGTAGGCCGGCCGCTTCGACGCGTCCTTCAGCTTCTTCTTGATGTCGATCACCACTTCCTCGGGGGCGAGCGTGATCGCGAGGCCGCGGTCATCGAACTGCGGGCGCCCTGCCCGTCCCGCCATCTGGTGGTACTCGGCCGCGGTGACGAGCCGCGCTTCCTTCTTGATGAACTTCCGCAGCGCCGGGAACACCACCGTGCGTGCCGGCAAGTTGATCCCCGCCGCGATGGTCTCCGTCGACACCACGAACTTGATCAGTCGCTCGAGCGCGAGCTGCTCGACCAGCTGCTTGTAGCGCGGGAGAATGCCGGCGTGATGGATGCCGATGCCGTGCGTGAGCAGCGAGCGCAGCTCCTTCGCCACCCCCGTCTCGAGCAGCGCCGCGTCGCACATCGCCTCGACCTTCGCCTTCTCCTCGTCGGTGGTGAACCGCCGGCACGACTTGAGCAGCCGCGCGACCTCGAAGCACTGCTCGCGGCCGAACACGAAGATGATCGCGGGTACGTCGCCGGTGTGCGCTAGCTCGCGCACCGTGTCGATCATCATGTCCTCGCGAAACTCGTGCACGAGCGGCACCTTCCGCTCGCGGGACTCCACCAGCGCCATCGGCATCCGGCGCGTCAGCTCCACCCAGTGGGTGAATTGTTCTGGCCGGCCCACCGTGGCCGACAGGATCACGAGCTGCGTACGCGGATCGAGTCCGATGATCGACTGCTCCCACACGTACCCGCGCTCGGGATCGTTGAAGTAGTGGCCCTCATCCATGATCACGATGTCGGCCGGCGACACGTGCTTCTCGGCCACGATCCGGTTCCACAGGATCTCCGCGACCTCGACCTGGATGGGCGCCTCCCGATTGACCTTGTAGTCACCGGTCGCGAAGCCGACGTAGCCCTCGCCGAAGTCGGCGCACAGCTCGCGGTACTTCTCCTCGGTCAGTGCGCGCAGCGGCGTGGTGTAGATCGCCCGCTGGTCGCGCCCCATCGCCGCGTGCAACGCGGCCTTCGCCATCAGCGTCTTGCCCGTCCCGGTGGGCACGGTGACGAGCAGGCTCTGCCCGGCGAAGATCTTCGAGATCGCCTGCTCCTGCACGGGGTACGGCTCGAGCCCCTTGCTCCACAAAAACCTCTCGTAGAACGAGAGCTCGAGCTCGCCGTCGGTGGGCACGCCCCCACGTGTATCACGGCATCGACTACCGGGACTTGCCGCGCTCGAGCAGGTACTTCGCCTGGTACGGGACGTTGCTCCAGACGTCGTGCCACTTGTGGTTGACGATGTCCTGGAGCAGCGCGTCGCCCTCGGCGGTGCGGCCGAGCGCGATCAGGGCCTGGGCCTTGCGGAGCCGCGGGGTGGGGTTCGTCTGGTCGATGACGATCGCCTGCTGCCAGAACGGCAGCGCCTCCGCGACCTTGCCGCGGCGCTCGAACGTCTCGGCGACGGTCGAGTAGCCCGCGCCGGCCATCGGATCACGCTCGATGACGGTCGAGAGCTGACGCCAGGCCTCCTCGGTGTTGCCGACGGCGAGCTGGAGCTCGCCGAGCTGCTGATCGATCTCGGTGTTGCCGGCGTCGATCGCCCGCCACTTCGCTCCCCAGCTCATCGCCTTCGCCACGAGGGCATCGCGCTGCGCACCGCTCCGCTGGACCGCGAGGTCGCGGGTCACGGTGATGATCTGCGTCAGCTCCGCGCGCACCGTATTGATGTCCACCGCCTCGTCGCCGGCCGCCGCCTGTGCGCTCTCGAGGTAGCCGAGCGCGTCGGCGGTGCGCGCCTGCTGGAGCGCGAAGCTCGCGGCGAGCTGGTAGAGCTCGCGCGTCCCCTTCTGCTTGAGCAGCGGCTCGATCACGCTCTGCGCGAACGGCGCGAGGCCGTAGGCGACCGCCATCCGCGCGATGGCGACCTTCTTGTCGATGTCGCTGCCGGCGAGCTCGACGGCGCGGGCGAAGATCGCCGGCAGATCGGTGCGCTGCTGATGCGCCGCCGGGACCAGCGCCATGACGTGCTCGTAGCTCGAGCCTGCGAGCACGCGGTCGCGCCACGCCGTGTAGATCAGCTGCCAGCCCGCGGGCCCGCGCCGCGACTGCTGCACGCGGTAGACGAGCTGGTCGAGGCGCGGCGGTAGCGCGCGGAGGTCGAGGTCAGCGATCAGGTTCGACACCCGCTCGACGGCCGCGTCGACCGCGTTGCGATTCGCCATCGCGATCGCGGCCTGCGCTCGTGCCACGTTCTTGTAGGCGCCGACGGCGACGGAGTCCCAGATCCGACCGATGTCGTCGGCCTTCATGTCGTAGCGATTCGAGGAAGCGGCAGCGGCGATCATGCGAAGCTGCAGCGCGCGGCTACCCATGCCGGTCAGCTCGGCCACGGCGGCCTTGTTCTGGTTCGCCGCATAGAGCGCGGTGATGTGGCGGAGCTGCCACAGCGCGCCGACAAGGCCCGACGTGGTGTCCGCGGCCAGGCGCTCGGGCCGCGGCGACTTACCGTACGCCCGACCCGCGATCAGGTAGCGCGCCAGCGCGGGACGCGGGTCGCCGAACGCGGCGAGCGCCGCCGCGAACTGCGCGTCCGTCGCCGAGGTCGCGATGCCACCGCTCGCGAGCGTCAGGTCACCAGCCTCCACGCCGCCGTTGGCGCGGAGCGCCTCGAACGCGGCGAACAGACCGACGCGGTTTCCCACCGCGGCGAAGCTCGCCATCAGCTGGCGCTGCGCCCGCCGCCAGCCGGCGGTGCCCGGCAGCTCGGAGGTCAGCTTCGTCTGCCAGTACGCCGGGAGGTGCGCCGGAAGCTCGACGAGCACGCCCGGCTTCGCGCCGTTGTGTGCCCAGCTCGCCGCATCGCCGATCGCCTGGCCGGAGAACCCGACCTCCACGTCGTCCCCCATCACCTTCGCCGCCGCGGGGCCGACGTCGCCCCACATGATGCGGAGGAGCTCGATACCGTCGCCATCGTGGATCGCGACGAGGTGATCCTTGTCATCGAAGTCGAGCACGAACACGGCTTTCGCTCCGCCCTGCGCGGGGCGCGACAGCGTGAGCTGGCGGCCCTTCGCGTGGACTTCGAACCAGCGCGCGTAGTGCGCGGGCTCGGCGATCCACACGGGGAGGTAGGCGAGCGAGAGGGCGATGTCATCTTCCGTGAACGTTCGCGACACATCGAGGCCAAGCTCGGCGTAGCGCCGCGTCAATGTGGTGCCGTCGAACGAAGCCGTCTCGGCGAGATCGGTGTCAGTCGTGCGGCGCCAGCCCATGCGGTGCGCGTCGTCGACCGCGATCTCGAGGCCGTTCCAGCGATACACACCAGACGGCATCGCCGCGCGAGCGCGGGTGAGGAGAGCCTTCGCCGCGTCGTCCATCGGGTGCGACTTCGCGTCGCCGCCGATCGCCGTCAGCCGGTTCCGCCAGGCATCGCTCTCGTCGGCGAGCAGCGCGGGAACGAACGCGGTGAGGTCGTCGAACGCCTGGTCGGTCGGGTACGAGAACCGCTGCGGGACCAGCGGGCCCGACCAGTACGTGTTCTTGAGCTCACTGCCGCCGATCCAGCCGCCGCCGCCGCGACCGCGACCGTTGCCGAACGCGCCGGCGATCTCGTCGGTCGAGACCTGTCGCCGCATCGGACGCTCGCCCTCGTCCGCCGAGCGATCCTGATCACGGAAGCCGCCGCCCTTCGCGGCGACCGCCATCGGCTGCTGGAGCTCGGCCTTGGCCTCCTCGCGGGGCATCGCCCGGGTCGTGTCCCCGGATGCCGCCGTCGTGATCGAGATCGCGTCAGCCGGGGTGTCGGTCACCGTCGGCCCGAGGCCGAGCGAGCTGCGGGTACGCACACCGCTGACGCCATATCCCGTACCGGAGCCATGGCCGATGGTGCCGAAGTTGCCCGTACCGAGCGACATCCGGCCGTCCATCACGAGCCCGCTCTCGAGGTCGTCGAGCCCCCCGAAGTAGCCGCCATCGTAGCCGTAGTTATAGAAGATCTGGATCGGCGTGCGCACCAGCTCCGCGTCCGCGGCGACATCGCTCGGCTTGATCACCGCGGCCGTCGTGACCACGGGGATGGTCGCGGGCATCGCGTACGGCGCCCACGTGTCACCGGCGCCCTTGGTCACGCCGTACTGCGCGTACATCGCATCGTTCTCGAGCACGAGCAACGAGGTGTGGCGCGACAGCAGGAAGTACTTCTTGCCCAGGCCCACGACCTCCTGGCGGATCTTCTCGTCGCGGGCCTCGCGCGCCTCGGCCTCGGTCGGGCACTTTGCCGCCGGACCCGGGGTGCACGGCGTCATCGCGATCGCCTCGTGCTTCGCGAGGAGCCGCGCGGCGATGTGCCGCTGTGCCCACGTGCGCGGGAGGTAGCCGCCGGTCGAGCCGACGGTGGGGATCGCGATCGTGCGGTTCCACGGCGCGCCGTTCAGCGTGCCAGTCAGCTCGACCGCGGCCGGGGCCTTGCCGCCCGCCAGCTTCGCCACCAGCTCGAGCTCCTCGCCATCGGCGAGCTGGGGGCTCTTGAGGTACAGCGCCGAGGGCACGAGCGCACCGCTCGCATCGACGAGGCGGGCCTCGAGACCCGTGACCCGGGTGGTATGCAGCGCGGCGATCAGATCGAACGCGCGCCACGCGACGTCATCCGCGAGATCGATCGTCGTCGCGTAGCCGCCGGTCGCCGACGCGAGCGTCTCGAGCGTCTGGGTATCGGGGCCATCGCCCACGCCGACGCCGATGAACTTCGCCTTGCCCACGAGCTGCGCGCGCAGCGCGTCGAGGTTCTTCGGCCCGCTCGTGATCACGCCGTCGCCGAGATAGACGAGCATCGCATCCTCTGGCGCCACGCCCGACAGCACCTTCGACGCCGCGTCGAGGGCGGCCCCGAAATCGGTCGCGCCGACATCGCCTTCCTCCTGGAGGGACTTCCTCAGCTTGCGACGGTCGACATCGAGCACGCGCGTGGGCGCGAGCTTCTGGCGCGCGGTCACGTCGAACGCGATCACGGAGACCTTGTCCTCCTCGTCGAGCTCGTGCATGAACGCGTCGATCAGATCGGCCTGCGCGCGGCGCTCCATCGAGCCGCGCGAGGCGCTGACGTCATCGAGGATCACCCATGTGCGCGGGCGATAGGTCTGCGCGTCCTTCGGCAGCTCGGCCGGGGCGCGCACCATCACGTACGACTCGCCGTTGGTTTCGTTGCGCGCGACCGAGGTCTGCAGGCGCGCATCGCGAACATGAAGCACGAGCGAGTCACCGATCGTCTCCGACGTGTTGTGATAGCTGACGATCGCGTCTTCGCCCTTGCTCTGCACGGAGACCTTGTGGCTCGTCGACGTGACCTCGCAGTTCGCGCAGCCCTTGATGGTGACGTCGAACGCCACCTCGCCGACGGGCTGGTCGATCTCGGGCAGCGGCACGCTCAGCGTCCAGTCCGAGTACAGCTTCGGCAGGCTCTGCGTGTACGCGAGCATCAGGCGCTTGTCCTGGCGCGCGGGGAGCGGATACACGCGCAGCGACAACCGCCCCGTGCCGGCCCACTCGAGCAGCGCCGGGTCGACCCGGCGATAGACGAGCTCCTCGTAGATCCTCCGCGCGCGCATGCGCTCGACCACGGCGGACTCGGTGAGCTTGCCGTCGACATACATCGCGAGGCGCTGCAGCGCCGCATCGGGCGGGATCGCGAAGCGATACACGCCCTCGAGGGTCTGGTCCGCGTCGTTGTGGAACGTCTGGTCGAGCGCCACGCGCGCGACCTGGTTCTCGACCACGATGTCGACGCCGAGCTTCTTGATCGGCAGCGGATACTCCTCGCCCCACGGCGGATGCGAGCGCACGCCCGGATCGCGGGCGAACAACGTGCCGTGATGAATGGGCTGGATGTCCTTCTCGTCGCGATGGCGCGCCTGCGCGGCCCACGACACGAGGTGCGAGAGCCGCGGTGCGGGACCGCGGCTCGGAGGACGGCCGGGCTCGGCCACGCCCTGCTCGCCGGCGTGCAGCATCACGTCGCCATCGGCCGACGCGAGCTTGACGGTGCCGCGCACGACCGCCGCGGTGGTGCGGTCCGTCGACGCGTCGACCAGGAACCGGGTGCCGAGCACCTCGATGCGGCCGCGCTGCGTCTCGACGACGAACGTGCCCTTGCCGGGAGCCACATCGAGGAGCGCCGCGCCCTCCACGCGCACGCGACGGTCACCGAGGACGGTGACCCGCGCGCCGGGTACGGCGACCCACGTCGAGCCATCGGCCAGCTCGTTCGTGCGATCGACGATCGCGCCTCCGGTGTCGGTGCCGCTGCCCCCGAAATGGCCCACGACCCGCGTGACGATCAGCGCCGCTGCCGCGGTGGCAGCGAGGCCGAGGCCCACCGCGACCAGCGGCGAACGCCTGCCGCGGGCCTTCGCCGGCACACCGGCGCCATGGGCGCTGACGAGCTTCGCGCGGATCCGCGCCTTGGCGATGTCGTTCAGCTTCGGCGACTCACCGCCGGACTCGAGGAGCGTGCTGACGTTCTGCTCGAGAATGTCCTTGTGATCGGTGCTCACGATGCAACCTCCGAGAAGTTGGCCGACAGCGTCGCGAACGTGTCGCGGAACGCGCGCCGGGCGCGGGCGAGAAGGGACTTGGTGGCGTCGATCGAGAGGCCGAGCTCGCCCGAGAGCGTCTCGAGGCTCTCGCCATCGACATACTTGCGGGTGAGGGCCGTGCGGTACTGCTCCGGCAGGTTCGCGAC
>JAYVLW010000379.1:0-2844 GCA_043759315.1 Myxococcales bacterium | reverse complement strand
GTCGACGGCACCACGTGGGCGTTCCTCGAGGAGAATGGCAACCAGGTCGCGCTCCAGGACGTCGCGAAGGGGAAGGTCACGAAGCTCCTCGACATCACGCACCTGTGGACGCCCGACGGTCAGAAGGCGAAGAACGCGATGGGCAACCCCGGGGAGTCGGCGCTGGTGCCGCTCGGCAACGGCAAGCTCGCGGTGATCGCGGGTGCGCCATCGACCGGAAAGGTCGCGGTCGTCGATATCGCGAGCGGCGAGGTCACGTTGACCACGGCGCCGCTGTGCCAGTGATCAGACCTGACCGCCGAACGAGAGCAACCGTGGTCCCGATCGTAGCGTCACCGTCTCGGGATCGCGCTCTATCTCAGCGCGCTTTCTCGACGACGACCATCGGCGACACCCGCGAGCGACGCCCGTAGGCATCGACCCAGAACGCCACGAGGCGATCGCCGGGTTGCGAGATGACCGTGCCGTCCGGGAACGTGGAGACGCAGCCGCCTTGCGTGCTGTACACGCTGATCGAGGAGCTCTCCGGCAGCGCTACGCCCCACGCATGGGCGGATCCCTTCGCCGGACCGACGACCAGCGCGATCGCGGCCTTCGGCGGCGCGGAGGACAGCTCGACGCTGACGAACACCGAGGTATGCCGCCCGCGCGTCTCCCCCGAGATGATCGCCTTGACCGCAGGTGCCGGGAGGAGCTCGGCCTCCTTCATCATCACCTTCGCCTTGCCGAGCCGCTTCTGCGCCGCATCGAGGACCTCGTACGACGCAGCGGCCGCCGGCGGGCGGTACACGACGAGCCCGGGCGCGAGCACCGCCGGGATCGCCGCGGTCGACTTGCCCTTCACGCGCAGCTTCCAGGCGCTGCGGTCGGGAGACGGCTTCTTGTCGCCGATCATGGTCGGCACCTCGCCGACGATGACGCCACCCTCCTTCGACACCGTCGCGTCTTCCTGGAGGACCTTCGACTCGAGCCCGAACATCGGGCACGGCTCGGCCGACGCACCACGAACCAGCCCGAACAACAGCAACGCAGCGACAGGACGGCGCATTGCTCGTGATGATAGCGCGCTCTAGTTGCCGAAGCCTCCGAGCTGCGCCCCCTGCGATGCGCGCACCGCGGACTGCGAGAACACGGCAAACGCGCGCCGGATCTCGGTGGCAGAGTTGCCCGGCGTGAGGATCCACCGGTCGGGGATGCCCATCGAGCGAAACACCGCCTTGAAGTCGGTGGTGCCATCGCTGATGCCCATCGCTGCGACGATGTGGTTCTCCTGTGCGAGCATGTCGGTAACAATGGACTTCACGTCATCGGGCCTGCAGCGCGCGGACCCGTAGTCGCCGCCGTCGGTGATGATCAACGTCACGGTTCGAACCGCGATGCCCGCCTGCGAGAGCTCCTGTGCCTTCGCGATCACGGTGCCGAGGACCACGGCGGCCTGGTCGTAGAGCGGCGTGCCCAGGCACGGGTTGTAGTTCTGCTTCGTCATCTTCACCGCGTGTGCCAGCGCGGTGTACGGCGTCAGGACGAAGCCGTTGAGGTAGCGCGTGTGCGCGAGCACCTCCCCGGACTGCTTCGACCCTTCGAGGGCATCGAGGACGAAGTTATGGCCGTCGCGGACCGCGTCGGTGTTGCCGGCGCCCGCGATCGACTGCGAGTCGTCGGGCATCATCGTCACGAGCACCACCTCGCTTGCCGTGACGTCGTCGATCGTGACGCCGAGACCGGCCTGGATCTGCGCACCGACATCGCAGATCTCGAGCGCGGCCATCGAGACCGCGGACAGTGCGCCCTGTGCGTGAGCATCCTCGAGCAACTTGCTGACTTTCTTGTCGTCGTCATCGTTGGCCATGTGCAGTCTCCTTAGAGCCGGATGCCCGGCCAGCTGGTGATCGGATCGGTGGAGCGGACGAGGTTCATGCCCGCATTCGCGAACTTCGCGAGCGCGGCATCCGCGTTGGAAGTGAAGTCCGCGGCGAGCCCCCCCTTGCCGTCGGGAACGGTCACCGCCGACATGCAGTCGGTGACCAGATAGACCTTCTTCGCGAGGGTCTTGTCCTGCGCGGCGATCTCGTCGAGCAGGTCATCGATCGTGCTCTTCACGCAGTGGCTCGCGGCCTGGCCCGCGATCACGACCGCATCCGCCGCGAGCAACGTCTGGAGGAATTGCGTGTTGCGTTGCGCGAGTGCGGCACCGTCGAACCGCGACAGGACCTCGGGCCGCAGCACGGAGTAGTTCTCCGTCAGCGGATTGCCGCCCTTGACCTCCACGTTCGACTGCGCGGTGCGCGTGAACGCGTGGAACAGCCGGGCCTCGTGGACGATCCCGGCGAGCGCGTGACCATCGGAGCCGAGGAGGCAGTGCGGCGGCCACAGATACAGCTGGTACTTGCCGGCCTTCTCGAGCTCCTTCGTGTAGTGCAGCGCCTGCTTGCACAGCCAGGTGTAGTTGCCGCCGCACAGCCACTTCGCCATCGCGGGGTTCGGTCGCACCTCGCCGGAGGAGATCTGATCGCAGGTCACCACGCGGTAGGGCGTGAGTGGCGCATCGGACTTGTCGAGCCAGAAGCTCGGGAAGAAGATCTGATACGCGAGATGCGTATCCATCGTCGTCGTGATGTCGGTGATCACGCCGAGGTTGCGATAGATCATCTCCGCGATCCGGCGCGAGTCATCGATCGCACCTGTGCCGGAGCGCCCGGCGACGTACAGGGAGCCCTCCGGGAAGCAGAAGTCCTTCTGCACGTCGATCAGGAGCAGCTGGATACGCGTCTCGTCGGACGCCGAGGGCTTGATCTTGTGGTGCGCGCGCCACGCCGTGGCCTCGCCGGCGATCACGGCCGCGTC
>JAYVLW010000378.1:0-4638 GCA_043759315.1 Myxococcales bacterium | reverse complement strand
TCGACGGCGGCCTCGTCGCCCTCGATCGTCACCTCGTTGCCGCGCAGGTTGATCTGCGCGCCGGCGGTGCGCTCGATCAGCTTGAGGCGGGCGTTGTTGCTGCCGATCAGGGCCTGCAGGGCCTCGGGATCGTCGAATGCGAGCTTCTCGCGCCGGATGGTCTTGGGCTGCGTCACGATGGTTCTTGGCGCGCGCGGACGATCCTGCGGCCCGCAGCGCCGTCGTCGTATAGCACGGGGATCACAGCGAGTCTGACGGCACGAACCCGATCCGGTAGGGTGCCCGGATGCCCGGTACCGCATTGCCCCGCCTGGTCGAGGTCATGGAGCGTCTGCTCGGCCCCGACGGGTGTCCATGGGACAAGGAGCAGACCCTCGAGACGCTGCGCCCGTTCCTCATCGAGGAGACCTACGAGGTGCTCGACGCGCTCGCGCGCAACGACGTCGACGGACATCGCGAGGAGCTCGGCGACGTGATGTTCCAGATCGTGTTCCAGGCCGCGCTCCGGCAGCGCGAGGGCGCGTTCGACATCGACGACGTGCGCAACGCGATCAGCGACAAGCTGATCCACCGCCACCCCCACATCTTCGCCGAGACGAAGGGCATCGAGACCTCGGAGCAGGTGCTCCAGCAGTGGGGAGAGATCAAGGCGGCCGAGAAGGCGGCGAAGGGCATCCGGACCGATCGCATCCTGGCGGGCGTGAAGCCTGGCCCTGGCCTGGCGCGCGCCCAGAAGATCGGCACGAAGGCCGGCAAGGTCGGGTTCGACTGGCCGGGCTGGCAGGGCTCGTTCGGCAAGATCGAAGAGGAGGTCGCCGAGGTCCGCGAGGCGATCGAATCCGGCGACCAGGCCGAGATCCACCACGAGATCGGCGACCTGTTGCTGGCGGTGGTCAACGTCGCGCGCAAGGTCGGCGTCGATGCCGAGCAAGCGATGCTCGATGCGACCCTCCGGTTCCAGCGCCGGTTCGAGTTCGTCGAAGATCGGCTGACCGATCGTGGCAAGACGCCCCAGACGTCGAATCTCGAGGAGATGGATTCGCTATGGAACGACGCGAAGAAGGCAGGCGTTTCGTGACCGTGACGAATGTGGCGCTTTTTTGAGCAACCATGATCGAGTGGGTGAGATCTCGGCAAGATCGCCCATTCATTCACCAGCCGTTCATCAGGTTATCCACACCCATGTATGCGTACTCCCGCGTAGACACGGGAGTTTTGGCAGGCGGGAGCGGCGCTTGACACATGGGGCCGAAGCACGGTAAACGCTCGCCTCCGCAGGAGAATCGATCACGTGGCTAACATCGCATCGGCGCAGAAGCAGAACCGGAAGATGATCAAGAATCGCGCGCGCAACCGCGCCGCGATGGCGACGCTTCGCACCGCCGTGAAGAAGGCCCGCGCGGCCGTCGACACGAAGGCCGCGGACTCCGCCGCTCTGGTCAAGAAGGCGGTCGCCATCGTCGACAGCGCCGTCACCAAGGGCATCCTCAAGCGCCGCACCGCTTCGCGCTATGCGTCGCGCTTGATGACTCGCTCGGCTCCGGCCGCGTGATCCACCGCCGCGCACGCGCGGCTCACTAGTAGCGGCCGAGACGCCGCGCTCGCACGATGCTCGGTTGCAAGACCTGGAGCGTCACCACCGGGATCGCCGTCTTCGGCACGACCGCGCCGTTGATCGCCATCGCGACGAGCTCCTCCGGGTGTGCCTTCGCGGGCAGCCGCTTCTCGGCTGCGGCGAGGCTCGCCGCGGTGTTGTCGCGTAACGCGATCTCCGCGATCTCCAGCTTCGCTCGCACGGCCGCGGTCGCCGCGAGGATCGACGCGCCCTCTTGCTCCTGCGGCATCCAGTCCATGCTGATGTTCATCGCACCCTGCACCAGCGAGATCTCCGCCTGCGTCAGGCCCGAGCCCAGCATCCACGCGTGAAGCGGCCCCGCGTGCACGTCGGCGAGGCGCACGGTGTTCGCCTCCTTCGCCACCGCCGTGACGAGATCATCACGACCCGACTTGTGGAGCAGCTCGGCCATCGGGCAGCGCACCCCGTTCGCATCGACGAACACGCTCGCCGGCATACCGAGGGCATCGCGCGGGAACACGCCAGCCTCGCGATAGTCGTGGAGCCAGCCGATCACGGTCGCGCGCTGCTGCGCGAGCTCGAGGAGCGTGGCGTTCGATGGCTCGATCGCGGGGACCGGCGCGAGCGGCGCTGCGCTGGCCTTGGTGGTGGAGCAGCCGACGAGGAGGGACAGGGTCAGGAGGTGTTTCAACATGGAGCCACGATGGACCGTGGCTCCACGCGCGGCTGTCAGGTCTGCGTAAGTGCGTCAGTTCTCGTCCTCGGCACCCTCGACGGAGATGCCGTACTTCCTGAGCAGCTTGTGGAGGTACTTGCGATCCATGTCCGCATCGCGCGCGGCCTTGGAGATGTTGCCGTCGGCGCGCTTGATCAGCCAGGACAGATAGCGGCGCTCGAACAGCTCGTTCCACTTCTCCTTGGTGTCCCGGAACGACACGCCGGGCTCGAACTCGATGCCGTCGCGCAGCTGCGCGCCCTTCCCCGGCTCGACGGCACCGAGCGGCGCGACGAGCATCCCCGGATCGGCGCCGAGCGCGAGCGCGCGCTCGATCACGTTGCGCAGCTCGCGAACGTTGCCCGGCCAGTCGTGCGCCATCAGCGCGGCCCGTGTCGCGTCGGACAGCACCACGCCGCTGCCGGGCGCGAGCTTCTTCAGCATCGAATCGATGAGGAGTGGGATGTCCTCGCGGCGCTCGCGCAGGGCCGGCGCGGTGATCGGCACGACGTTCAGGCGGAAGTAGAGATCCTCGCGGAACTTGCCCTTCTCGACCTCGGAGCGAAGATCCTTGCGGGTCGCCGCGATCACGCGGAGATCGACCTTCAACGTCTTCGTGCCGCCGACACGGCGGAGCTCGCGTTGTTCGAGCACGCGGAGGAGCTTCGGCTGCAGATCGAGCGATAGCTCCCCGAGTTCGTCGAGGAACACCGTGCCGCCCGACGCGAGCTCGAACGCGCCCTGCCGCGCCGCGACCGCGCCGGTGAACGCGCCCTTCTCGTGGCCGAACAGCTCGCTCTCGATCAGCGTGCCGGCGACCGCGCCGCAATCGACCACGATGAACGGGGCATCGCAGCGCGGCGAGAGCAGGTGCAGCGTGCGCGCGACCATGTCCTTGCCGGTGCCGGTCTCGCCCTCGATGAGCACGGTCGCGTCGGTCGGGGCGATCTTCTCGATCAAGCCGAAGATCTCCCGCATCGCGGGCGACTTCCCGACCATCTCCCCGAGCGCTTCCTTCTCGCTCGGCAGGATCTCGATCCGCTCCTCGAACGGCGTGAACTTGAGCTCGCACGCGCCGAGGCCGATCACCGAGCCCGCGCGGAGGTACGCTTCCTTGACCTCGGCACCGTCGAGGAACGTGCCATTCGTGCTCTTCATGTCCCGGACGAGGTAGCCCTTCGCATCGCGCGCGATCTCGAAGTGCACGCGCGACACGGTCTCATCCGCGAGCACGAGGTCGTTCTCGGGTGCCTTGCCGACGCGGAACACGTCACCGGAGACCACGAACTCGGTGCCGCGCTGCGCGCCCTTGATGACCACCAGCTTGCACCGTCGGAGGTTGACCGTGGCCGGCGTCGCTTCGCGCCGGATCCGCGTCCCCGTCAAGTGCTCCATCCGAGAAATCGTACCGCGTTCCGTACCCGTGCGCGCCGCGATGTCGCCGAGTTGTTTGGCTGCTCCAACGAGAGTACCTTCGAGCTAGTGCCGCGTTTGATCGGGGGATTCGCGCTCGCTGCGTGCATGTGCATCAGCCTGTACGCTCGTGCGCAGCCCGCGACGACGAATGCACCTGCGAAGCCTTCGGACGCGCCGTTGCCCTCGTGTCTCGATCAGACGATCCGCGGGCAGCTGGGTGAGGCGCTCAAGCCTCGCGGGGTGCAGAAGCGCAACTTCCGCAAGGACAACAAGATCGTCCTGCTCGCGCACGGTGGCATGTTCGGCGGGGATCTCACGTCGTCGAGCTGGATCGCCGGTGGATCGCTCGGCTACTTCTTCACCGAGGATCTCGGTCTCTCTCTCGGCTTCGATCTCACCCCGCTCAAGCTCGATCTCGATGCGCCGCTCAACACGTTCTTCGGCGACAACCGGTTCGAGCCGGGGATGGCGTACGTCGCGCTCGCGAACTTCATGTGGTCGCCGATCCACGCGAAGCTCAAGCTCGGTGGCGGCATCGTCCACGCCGACATCATGCTGTTCGCCGGCGGCGGCCGGATGTTCCACGACGCCGTGCAGGGTCTGTCGTTCGACGCCGGGATGGCGCTCGACCTGTTCGTCACGCGGTTTCTCACCGTGCGCCTGGACACGCGCGACCTGATGGCCGTCGAGGAGGTCTCGGGCCAGACCCGCTACACCAACAACATCGTCGCGACCATCGGGCTCGCGCTGTGGATCCCCACCGGCCTATGAAGCGCCCCGCCGCATGGTTTGCTCTGCTCGCGATCTCCGCGGGGATCGCGCACGCCGAGGACGGCGATCGTCCGATCGACCGCCCGGGCAAATCGACGAAGGTCGTCGCGAAGGGTGAGGACAAGTCCGACGCGGAGCCCGCACCAGGCTCGACGTCGAT
>JAYVLW010000377.1:0-4026 GCA_043759315.1 Myxococcales bacterium | reverse complement strand
TCGCCTTCGAGCTTCTGCTCGATCCGATTGAGCATCCGGATCAGCGTCTGCCGGCGCGTATCGGCGTCCATCTCCGCGGCCGGCGCCGCGCTCCGCGCGCCGAGCAGCATGCCGAAGATCTGGAGCGCCATCCGCGCCTCGCGCGAGCTCTCGTCACTCGCTGTTGCCGGGGCGGCGTCGGGCCTGAATGGAGAGGCGCCAGCGAACGCTGGCGACTCGGGCCTGAATGGAGAGGCGCCAGCGAACGCTGGCGACTCGGGATAAATGAGCGGAATCGCGCGCAGCAGGCGGCGCTCCACCTCGTGCGGCTCGGCATCCTCCGCGAGCCCGAGCACGTCACGCGCAAGATCCGCGATCACGCCGTACGGCGTCATCGCCGTCCCGACGCGACCGGTGGTGCGGATGATCACGGCCTCGTCGCGCGTCAGCCCCTCGAGAAACTGCCGGACCAGCGTGCGCTTGCCGACGCCGGCATCGCCGACGATCACGATCTGGCGCTTGCGCTTCGTGACGAGCACGTCGCGCCACGCATCGCGCAACGCCTTGAGCTCGAGAACACGGCCGTGCAGCCGACCGCCGTCCCGCCGCTCGCGAAGCCGTTGTGCGCGCTCCTTCGGTCCGCGCAGTCGATACACCCGCGCGCGCTTGACGCCCGGGTCCGTGTCCTCGTCGACGGCGCCCGTGACCTGTGACCGAGCGGCCGTACCGCCCGGCGAGTCATCCGGCAGATCGATCGCGGGGAGCGCCTCGAAGTTCCAGTCGCCGCGTGCCGAACGGAACACGCGGCCACCGACCAGGATCTCCGCGCCGCGGGCCTGCCGCGCGAGCTTGTGGGCGAACGACGCGGTCGCCTCCTCGATCTCGAAGACGTGGTCGTTCGGATTGCGATTGGTGTTCTTCGACGGCCGCTTGACGAGCGCGACACCGCGCTGCACCGCGAGCGCGAGCCGCAGCTCGGGCTCGACGTCCGAGCCGATGCCGTCGAGCGCGTCGACCAGAGCGAGGGCGAGCTTGATCGCGCGGCCCGCATCATCCTCGCCCGCGACCGGGAGGCCGACGACGACGCGGATCGTGGTCTCGCCCACGCCGGTTCCAGGCACGGGCGTGAACGCGGTGATCTCCGGGATCGGGATGTCCTTGCCATCCTGGGGGAGGCGCGGAACGTCGAGGATCGCGTCGTGCTTGAACGCCACGTCGCGCGCGACCTTGTAGAAGTCGTTGACCAGGCGCGCGGCACCGTGCGCACCGACCTTGCGCTCGAGCGCCGCCATGCCCCGCAAGATGCCCTGCAGCACGTAGACGTGCTTGCGCTCGCGCTCGCGCGTGGGACGCGCATCGACGTGCGGTGCGATCGGTGCCGTGGCGGGGCGCGGCGGACGAGGGCTCTCGACGCTCGCTGCCGTGACCGGCGCGGACGGCTCGGCCACGGCGAGCTTCGCGATGATGGCGGGCTCGCTGACCTCCTCGTCGCTCGGGTCGGCGGCGTCATTCGCATCCGCCGCGCTCGCCGGATCGCGTCCCGGATCGCCCTCGAACGCCGGGCGCGGCGCGACTGCACGCTGGTCCTGGGGCATCAGCTGCGCCAGCGTCTGTGCGAGGTTGTTGTTGTCGACGAGCGCGCCTGCCTTCTGGCCCCACTCGAGCGAGAACCGGCCGAGCTCGTGCTGCAGATCGCGCGCGGTCTGGAACCGATCCGCTCGATGGAACGCGAGCGCCTTGAGGATGATCTTCTCGAGCGACTCGGGCAGCTCGGGTGCGAAGTCGCGCGGCCGCGGGATGGCGCCGCTCTTGACCATCTCGAGCGCTTCCTTGCCCTTGCCGTGGAACAGCGGGCGCGCACACACGAGCTCGAACAGCACGATGCCGGCCGCGAACACGTCGCTGCGGCAATCGACCGGCTCGCCGCGCCCTTGCTCGGGCGACATGTACGCGAACTTGCCTTTGATGACGCCCTGCTCCTCGTGGACGTCGCGCGCGCGGGCGATGCCGAAGTCCACGATCTTCACGCCGCCGTCCCACGACAGCAGGATGTTCTGCGGCGAGATATCGCGGTGCACGATGCCGAGCGGCTGACCGAACTCGTCGGTCTTGCGGTGGGCGTAGTCGAGGCCCTTCGCGAACTGCTGCACGATGTAGGTCGACAGGCCGTACGGCAGCCGTTGGCGCGCCTTCGCCGCCTCCTGCAGCAGGCGCAGGAGGTCCATGCCCTCGACGTACTCCATCGCGAGGAAGTAGGTGTCGCCGACGGCGCCGAAGTCGAACACCTGGATGATGTTCGGGTGGTTGAGGCCGAGTGCGATCTTCGCCTCGTCCACGAACATCGTCACGAACTGCCGACTACGCGCGTACGCGGTGTGGATCTTCTTGATGACGAGGGTCTTGTTGAGACCCTGCGCAACAGTGGTCCGCGCGAGGAAGACCTCGGCCATACCGCCGGTGCCGATCTTGCGGATCAGCGTGTATTTGCCGAACTGCTCCATCCCCGAAGAACGTGCGGCGATTGTAGCTCAGAGCGGCGTGATCACGAGGTTGTCGAACCAGGTATCCGACTCCCAGTTGTTGAGCGCGAAGTACTCGTGGCCTGCCCCTTCGAGTGGGTGCGGATCCACGTACTCGAGGAACGGCTTCGCCATGTCGTCGATGAACCACTGGATGGTCCCCGCGGTGCGTTCGATGCGCCAGTGGTAGTGCTTCCCGGGAATAACCTTGGTGTCTGCGCGCTGGGCCATCTGCGTGCCGTGCTCGTCCATGCGCGCGATGATCGACTTCGTGTTGTACCAACCTCCGAAGATCACCTCGTACCCGGTCGCGGTGTAGCTGCCGCCGTCTGGATCGTACGACTGGCCGTCACCGAAGATCTCGACCTTGATGTCACCGCGCGGTTCGGTCGACCACGCGTCGAACTCGATCCGCACGTTGCGGGGGAGCCGCCGGCGCAGCCAGAGCGGGTGATTGTGCGCCCCGCGCGCGGAGACCTGGCCGGCGGACAGGCTGTAGCCGTCTCCGGTCGCCCGGTAGCTCGAGCCGAGCTCGCTGCGCTCGAAGCCGTCGTACCACTGGGACGTGATCGGGGGAGGATCCTTGAGCTTGCAGCCGATCGCGAGCGGGAGCAGGAGAGCGAGGCGACGCACGGGCGCAGCCTACCAGAGGCGATCCCCAGGAACGCTAACGTATTCGATCGCTTGGCGATCTGAGCCTGGCCTGGGGCACCTGCGGCTGTCAGACGGGGCCCCTAAGCTCGTCGACGTGGAAGGCACGCTCTCGCTGTTCGACTGGCGCCCCGAGCCCGCGGGACATCCCGCGAAGGTCGCGGCTGCGAGCGAGCCCGTCGCCGCGAAGGTCTCGGGCGCACCCGCAGGTCCGCGGATCGTGGTGTTCGACTGCGAGACGACCGGGACGGATCGGACGAAGGACCAGGTGATCGAGCTGTGCGTGCAGCGCGGGCTCGACGAGGACGCGCCAAGCCAGGTGTGGCGGATCAGGCCGCTCGCTCCGATTCATCCGGGCGCGCAGGCCGTCCACGGGATCTCGATCGAGGACCTCGCGGAGTGTCCGGCATTCGGGGACATCGCGGACGAGGTCGCCGCCGTGTTCGCCGATGCGGACATCGTCGTCGGCTACAACCTCACGTTCGATATCGACATGCTGCAAGCCGAGTACGCGCGGATCGGTCTGCCGCTTCTCGACTTCGCGTCCAAGAAGATCGTCGATGCGTTCCGGCTCTGGCAACAATGCGAGCCGCGCAGCCTGATGCACGCGCACCAGCGGTTCGTCGGCGCCGAGTTCGCGGCCGCGCATACCGCGAGCGCCGATGTCGCCGCCACCGGCCGCGTGCTCGCGGGGATGCTCAAGCACTTCGCACTCGAGGATCAGGACTGGGATCAGATCGCGCAGAAGAGCGATCCGCTGGCGGCGCAGCGCGCGAGCTGGGTGGGGCCATCGCGGCACCTGCGCTGGGAAGGTGAGGTGATCGTCGTCGGGTTCGGCAAGTACTCGAACGCTCCGGTGCACGAGCTCGCGGCCGGG
>JAYVLW010000376.1:0-9397 GCA_043759315.1 Myxococcales bacterium | reverse complement strand
TTCGACGGCCCCGGACATGCGGAGAGCAGGACGAGGAGACCGGCGAGCGCCGCCTTCATTTCTCGTCCACCAGCTGCTTCTGCAGCTTCTCGTTGATCTGGATCGACCGGTCGTACGACGCGATCGCCGCGCGCCGCTCCTCGGTGACCTTCGCCTTGCCCGCATCGCCCTCGCCCTCGGCCACCGCCGCGCGCGCCTCGTGGATCTCGCCCTGCACCGTGTAGAGGTTGGCCACGAAGAAGCTCTCGCGCTGGCTCTGCGCCAGACCCTCGTCGACGGTCCTCATCGCTTCCTCGAGCTGGTTCTGGCTGACCAGCAGCTTCGCGAGCAGCGCGCGCGCGTCGAGCCGCACGTCATCGGCCTCGGGCGCACCCTTCGGGAACCGCAGGGACAGGATCTGCCGGACCGAGGCCGTTGCGAGTGCGAGGTTGCCATCGCTCATGTAGACCTTCGCCTTGCGATGAAAATTCTTCGCCTGGGCGAGAGAGACCATCAGCTCCTCGTCGATCACGTCGGTCGGCTCGGCGGTCTTGGTCGCAGACGGCGGGCTGGGCTCGCGGTCCCCCGTCGAGCACGCGCTGCCGCCCAGCACCGTGATCGCGATCAACATCAACCAGGTCTTCATGGCTTGCCTCCACGCGCCCGACCGCTCAGGCGACGATCACGGTACCCATCGAGGCGATCCGCGAAGATGTAATCGATCCGCGAGCTCGCATCGCCCGCGGACTCGCGTGCGATGGGCCCGATCAGTGGGTCCACCGGGCGCGAGCGCCAGGTGTCCGGCAACTTCGCCACCGCGGGTTGCGTCACGATCTCCGTCCGCGGCGCGCGCAGCCACAGCACGAGCACCGCGGCCGCGGCGACCAGCGTGCTCACGGTCGCGATCGTCCACGGCACCCAGCGCCTGCTGCGCGCCCGACCGATCGGCGTCACCGCCCCGCTCGTGCTCGCCGCCGCGCCGCCGATCGCCTGCCGCAGCGCATCCTCCACGATCGAGCGCTGCGTCGCCGGCGCGAGCTCCATCCGTCCGTTCGCCGCGCGGATCACCGTGGTCACCTCGACCAGCGCGCGGTCATCCGCCGACATCGCCGCCGGCGTCTTGTTGGTCAGCGCCTTGTCGATGATGTCCGCGAACGTCTTCGCGTGCGCGCGCTCCGAGGGCGTGGCCTCGGCGTCGGGCTCGGGGATCGCTGCGGTCAGGAAGTCGTCGTCGTTACTGGGCATCAGGTTGCTCCTGCTCGCCGAAGTGCTTGCGAAAGGCGCGGACTGCGCGGAACAGCAACACGTCGAAGGTCCCGATCGTCACTCCGAGCCGCTTCGCGCACTCCTCGCGCGAGAGCTCCTGGACCAAGCGTAGCTCGATCGCGGTGCGGTACCTTTCTTGAAGTTGCTGCATGGTGTCGTCGATCCGGTCCCGATGTGCGCGGCGCTCCTGATCCGCCATCAGCTGCGCATCCGCGTGACTCTCCGCGTCGGTCTCGTGCTTGACCTCGTGCGCCATCGCCTCCGCCAACCGGCGCGAACGCTTGGACTGGCGGTGGACGTCGAACACCTTGTTGATCGCGATCTGGCGAAGCCATGGATAGATCGACTTTCCCTGCCACGTGAACCGCTTGATCTTCTCGACCGCCGTCGCGAGCGTGTCGCGCAGGACTTCCTCGGCGGACACCGTGTTGCCCAGACGCGGCAAGATCACGGTGCCGTAGAGCGGCTGCGCGTAGCGTTCGAGGATCGGTCTCATGGCGTCGAGGTTGCCCTGCTGGGCCTCCTCCACGAGCCTTTGCTCTTGTTCGAGCTCGACTGCTGTGGCGGGTTCGGAGGCCACGGACACCTGGTTAACGCCTGTGAAGCTCGGAGCTTACACGCGTGCCGTCGTAGTAGACCTCGACCAGCTCGAGCCCGTGCGCGGGAGCGGTTCGGCCGCCGACGGTCCGGTCCTTCCCGGCAAGGATCTCGCCAACTTGCGTGGCCATCAGCCGTCCCACCCCGACGTCGACCAGGGTCCCGACGACGATCCGGACCATGTTCCGGAGGAACGCGTTACCGCGTACATCTACGTAGACGAGGTCGTCGGCTGCACAGGTCACCTCGATGCTGTCGATCCGCCGGACCGTGGTCCGGGCGGCACAGCCGGCGGCGCGAAACGCCGCGAAGTCGTGTTCACCCAGGAGCGGGATCAGGGCCGCGCGCATCGCCCCGACGTCGAGGGACTCGATGAGGTGCCACGCGCGATCGCGCCAGCGCGGCGACCGGTTCGCGCCGCGATGGATGGTGTAGCGATAGTGCTTTCCGGTGGCGCTGAACCGCGGATGGAAGTCATCGGCGACCTCGGCCGCATCGTGGACGGCGATCGACTCGGGGAGCAACGAGTTGAGGCCGCGCCGGATCCCGTGCAGCGGGATCGCGCGCTCGGTGCGAAACAGCGCGACCTGCGCGCGCGCATGAACGCCGGCGTCCGTGCGCGAGGCGCCGCTGACCTTCGTGTCGTGGGTCAGGAGCTTCGCGAGTGCTTCTTCGAGGTGCTGCTGCACCGTGGGTGCGTTGGCCTGGCGCTGCCACCCCGACAGGGAGGTGCCGTCGTACTCGACGACCAGACGGATGTTGCGCACGCGCGGTTTGTATACCGGGTCGTGCATCCGCGCGCACCCGGTACGCTCAGAAGCCCCACTCGAGACCACCGGTCGCCGTGTTCTGTCCCTGCCGCGAACCATCGGGCTGCACGAGGAGCGCGCCGTCATAGCGCAGATACGCCGCTGCCCACGGGGCGGGCGGCAGGTGGAAGCGCAGCGCGAACGCGCCCGCCGGTCCGGCGCCGGCGCCGAAATGCGCGCCGAAGCCGAGCCCGATCTCGAGCCACCGCGCGACACCAACGCGCGCGAAGCTCGCGAGCACACGGCCCTGACCGTGGAGCCCGTCGACCAGCCACAGGGAGCCCTCGACGCCGAACAGCGACCGGCCGCGGCCCGCTTCGATGCGCAGGGCGAGCGAGATCGCTGCCGCGCGGGTCTGATCCTGGAGCACGAGGCCGCCGCCGAGTCCGAACGACGCGCGGAAGCCGCGACCGAGCACGCTGTGGCGCGCGATCGTGAGCGCCTTGGTCTCGCCGGTGACCGACACGCCTTCCGACGCGTAGTCGGCCTGGGGCGCCATGCTGACGTCCTGCTTGGCCCTGGTGGACGGATCAGACTCGTCCTCGTCTTCTTCCGCATCGCCGCTGCGCCGGCGGTCGTCGTCGGCGCCGGCGCCGGTCGACGTGATCGTGGCTCCACCGGAAGGCGGTGACGCCGTGGCCGGTGCGCTCGGCGTCGGGCGGTCGTCGTCGAGCGCGACGGATTTCGGCGCCTTCTTCTTGGGCGGACTGCCGGGCTTGTTCTCCAGCGTCCTCTTCTCCGCGTTGTCCTTCTCCACACGGGAGCTGCGCTCGAAGTCGAGCGAGGTCTCGCGCTTGACGTCGCTCCAGTCCATGCCCGACGGCACCGAGACGGGAACCGAGACCGAGTGCTTCGTCCCGCCCTCCACCACCACATCGCTGCCCACGGCGACGAACGACGTGTACGGCGAGACGAGCCCGAACTCGAGGGCGTGCTTGGTCACCGCCGCCTCGTCGCGCTTGCCGACCAGCAGCTCGTCGAGCCGCATCCGCGCCCACCGCCGCGCGAGCGGCCCCGCGGCGCTCGTCGCGCCTGCCAGCGCGGGGCTCGCCGGCAGCGCATCGATCGCGAACAGCTCGCCGCGCGCGCGCACGTTCGCCGCCTGCGCACGCTTCACGCGGGCGAGCACGAGGATCGCCTGCCCCGCACCGAGCCGCGGCAGGATCCCCGGCACCACGTCGCTCGCCGCGAGCGTGCCCCAGTTGACCGTCAGTGGCTGCGCGGCGCTCGCCAGGTCGAGCACGGCGGCCTTCGCGATCGCGGCGAGACCATCCGCCGGCACGACGAAGCGCACCGTGCCGCCCGTGGAGGCCGCGAGCTGCGTGAGCAACGCACGCGCGGGCGCCGGGCCGACGCCGATCACGTGGATCGGGACGCCGAGCTTCTTCCCTGCGGCGAGCACCGCCAGGTCGTCGGCGACCAGGCCGTCGCTGACCACCAAGATCGGCGCGCCGTCGGGTCGCGCCGTGTCGAGCACGCGCGAGAGATCGAGCGCGCCACCGCTGCGCTGCCACGCCGCCTCGACGGTGCGGAGCGCATCGGCCGGCGCGGACCAGGTGGGCTTGTCGAGACCGAGCACGGTGATCCGATCCGCCGGCGTCAACGCGCCGAACAGCGCGCGCACGATCGGCTGCGCCGTGATGTTCGCATCGCCCTGCATCGTCGCCGCGCGATCGAGGACCAGCATCATGCGCAGTGCGCCCTTGCGGGGGCCGGCGGTCGCCGGCGCCTCGACGATCACCGCGGCAAAACCGTCCTGCTCGACCCACCCGGCCGCCGGCACGGTTGCCGTCCAGCGGATCACCGCATCGTGATCCGAATAGGGATCCGTGAACGACACATCCGGTGCCTTCGCATCCGCGAGCTCGTGCGTCGGGCTCGTCACGGCGGTCACCGCCTCCGCGAAGTGGATCGCGACCCGCGTCGCGCCGCCCGCCTGCGGTCCCGTGGCTGGCGTCACGCGCGATGCATCCGGCGCGCGCTCCGTATCCGGCGAGCGCCCGGTGCCCGTGGTGGGGCGGCCGCTGATCGTCCCCGGCACGTAGCGCGGCGCGACCACCATCGGCAGCACGAGCTGCCACGTGCCACTCGCATAGCGCGCGAGCGCGTCGTAGCGCAGCACGATCTCCACGCTGCCCTTCGGCGGGATCGCGGCGACCGTCTGCGTGAACACGTCCGGCCGCTCCTGATCGAGCACCGCCGCGGCCACACCCGCGCTCACCGCAGCCTCGTAGCGCCGCTGCGCATCGTCACGCTTCTCGATCGCAGCCTTGATCGTCTTCGTCCCCGACTTGATCGACATCGCCGTCACGGCGGCATCGAGCGGCAGCGGAAAGATGTACGTCGCCTCGATCGCCTTGTCGCCGCGGTTGGTGAACTTCTGGGTGACCACTGTCTCGACGATCGGCCCGCGCACGATCACGTCGACCTTGCTCTCGACCATCGGCAACGGCGGTGGATTGCCCGCGCCTGCGGGATACATCCCCATCAGGCGGGAGGTGCCGCTGCTCGCGCGCGCGCTCGGCGCCAGACCCACGAGGGTCAACACCAGGGCAAGCGCTGCGAGTGGACGCACCATGCCGTCCCACCTTACACGCACCGCTCGGCGGTTCGATCTTCGCGGGTTCGTTCAGGGAACCGGGCGAGCCGCGAGGGCCTTCGCCTTCGCGTAACCAGCTGCATTCACGAAGGCAACCGTCACCACGTAGTCCATCGCGCGTGACGCCGGCGCGCCGCACGCGGCTCCCGCGGCCGGCGCGCTCAGCGCACCCGACCTCCGAAGGGACCTCGCGATGGCGATGCCCGACTTCATGTTCGGGCGCGGCCAGACGAGCTGTGAGTAGGGCGGCAGCGCGCACGGGCACGAGGAGCGCCTCGCGCGCGGCTCAGTGCGTGAACAGCGAGTGCTGGATCGGCGACTTGCCGTCCGCTGCCGCGCGCGCACCGCGATGATTCACGCGCAGCGGCACCTGCCGCGTCGGTCGCGGCTTCGCGCGCAGCGTGCGAGCGTGGACGCGCGGGGCCGGGGCCACGGCGGTCGTGCGGTAGTGCTCGAGTGCGCCTCCGATCAGACCGAGTGCGAACAGGAGATCATCGGCGCGGATGTGCGCGGGGTCGCCTGCGATCCGGCGATGGATGAAGGTGCGGACGCGCTCGACGGCGGCGACCTCCGCGGGGTAGTTGCGGGCGAGATCGCTCGCGAGGGAGAGGACCCAATCGAGGGCCTCGGAGAACGCCTGGAACAGCTTCGTCCAGCTCTTGGGACCGGTGCCTTCTGCGCAGTTCGATTGCTTCAAGGACCTATGATAGCGCAAGGGTCTGACACTCTCGGGAGGGGCCAAGGGGTTCAAATAGTTGGGCGATCGGCCAATTCTTGGCGTCAGTACAGCAACCGCGGAAGGGTCCGGTCGATAGGCGCCGGCGTGACCCAACTTGCCACTCGGAGTCCTGTCGAGGTGTACGTGATCGCCACGCTGGGAGGCCTCGATCGCGCGGTCGCCGAGGCGGTGCTGCCCGAGCCGAAGGTGCGCGACGAGGTGCGCGCCACGCACGTGATCGCGTGCGTCGTCGAGACGCTCATCGGCCTCGCGATCGGCAGTGCGGTAGGCGCGGTCGCGGATGGCGTGCGCCGAACGTTCCGCGTGACGCCGACGGTGACCGCCGATGCGGCTCCACCGCGGCGGGCACCGCACTGGGTCGACGAGGAGCGGATGACGACGAGCGTTGCCGGCCTCAAGCACGGGCTGCGTCGGCGGATCTCGCTCGGTCACCGCCAGGCGACCACGATGATCGCGCCGATCGGGGCGCAGATCGCGCCAGAAGATCGGGTCGCGTTTGCACGCATGCTCGGTCTGCTCGCGCGCGACGCGCTGGTCGCCGAACGCTTCGCGCCGCAGTTGCACGCCGGCTGGCGCTGCGCCGCGGCGGCGATCGAAGGCCGTGCGATTCCCGCGATCGATCCGCTGTGGCAACGCTTTGCGCAGCGGCTGCGTGGCGACGCACCGGTGATGACGCTCACGTCGAGCGATCTCGCGGCCCGCGGCGTGATCCTGCAGATCGGCTGACGGTGTTATACGAGGCAGATGCGAACGCTCCTGGTGGTGTCCGTGGTGATCGCGGCCGGGTGCGGCGGGAAGTCCGAGCAGGCGCACGGCGGCGTCACGCGGATCACGTACGACGTGGATCTCGAGAAGGTAGTCGAAGATCGTGCGATGGAGATCAAGCGCGACCTCGAAGCCTCGCCGGCGACGGGGACGTCGGTGAGTCTCTCGGCGACAGGCACGATCACCGCGACGCCGGGCGATCCGAGCAAGACTCCCGAGCTCCGCGAGACGATCGGAACCTCGTATCGCGATCTCGTGGAGATGCGGGCGTGCGCCGCCGATGCGGTGCCAGGCGCCGTGTGCTTCGCGATCACCGCGCCCTACGCCGCGACGGTGAAGAAGGCCGCGCTCGCGCAGGTCGCGAAGACGGTCGAGAACCGCCTCGTCGAGCTCAAGCTGCCGGGCGCGACCGCGGTGGCAAAGGGCGACCAGATCGTCGTCGAGCTCCGCGGCAGCAGCGCCGACTTGCTCGCGGCGATGCGGAAGCTCCTCCCCCGCTCCGGCGTGCTCGAGTTCATGGTGGTCGATGACGGCACCGCCTTCATGAAGCGCGTGTTCCAGAAGGTCGGCAGCGACGGCATGGAGGGCAAGGCGACGGATCCAGAGGCGCGCGACGCGGGCATCAGCGGCGGGATCGATCAGTGGCGCCCCGAGGACATCGACGAGCAACACTCGGACTTCTACGTGCGTGGCCCGGAGCTCCACAGCCTCGAGCGCTACTTCGCGCGGCTCGCGGCGACCGATCCGATGTTCGTGGTGCCGCCGGACCGCGTCCTCCGCTTCGAGCTCCTGGATCCCGAGCTTCCGGGCGACAAGCCGCTGTGGCGGAGCTATCTGCTCGAGGGCAAGCCGGTGATCACGGGCGCCGCGATCGCGAGCGCCGAGACCAAGATGGACCCGAACATCCACCGCCCGCTCGTCCTGCTCGACTTCAGCCGCGAGGGATCTCGAACGTTCGGCGACATCACGGCGCGGATCGCCGGCAAGAAGCTCGCGATCGTGCTCGACGGCACGGTCAAGAGCGCACCGATCATCAACGGCCCGATCCGCGGCGGCCGCGCGTCGATCACGATGGGCGGCACCGATCCCGTGGCGCAGCTGCAGGACGCCACCGACCTCGCGCTCGTGTTGCGGTCGGGCTCGTTACCGACGCCGCTCCGCGAGGTCGCGGTCGACGTCATCCCCTAGCAACGCACGCTGCGCGCGAAACATTTCGTGTCTCCGCTTTTGTGTCCGCGAGACCACGCAGCGGCCAACTCCGCGCGATCGCTTGGCTCCGACTCGGCACCGGCGCTGCACATGCCGTGTCCACGATGTCGATCTCCCGATGGTTTCCCGATCCCGCCGCGCGGCTGAGCCGCCGGCAAGTGGTTCTCTCGTATGGCATCGCCGCCGGCACGATCGCCGGGTTGCTCGGCTCGCTGCTCGGCTGCGGCGGCGGCAGGAAAGGCGACGTCCAGGTCATGTCGTATGCGCCACAGGGCGCCGTCGACAAGCCGGAGCCAGTCGAGATCAAGTTCGACAAGCCGGTGGTGCCCGAGGCGATGGTCGGCAAGCCAGCGGACCCGGCGACGTTGCGCATCGATCCCGCGTTCGCGTGGAAGGGGTTCTGGCAGGACCGCCAGACGCTGTCGATCGAGCCCACCGAGGGCCTGTCGGCGTCGACGCGCTACAAGGTCGCGCTCGCCGGGGACCTCGGGGCGCGCACGTCGGGCTTTCAGTTCTCGTTCGTGCACCGGCCGCTCGCCGTCGAGGGTGTGTGGGGCGTCGACGCCGCGTCGCTCGCCCCGGATGGAAAGCTGCCGCTCTCGTTCAACCAGCCCGTGCTCGCGGCCGAGGCCGCGCTGCACTGCAGGCTGCTCGGGCTGACCGGCGCGATCGCGCTGAACACCCCGTTCGGCAACGCGGATGCGGGCACGAACCTCACGCTCGAGCCCGCGCAGCACCTGATCGCCGGCGCCGCGTACACGCTGACCTGCGATGGCCTCGCCGGCGCGGGTGGCAATGCGGCCCTCGACAAGCCCTACACGCTCGCCGTGCGCGCCCGACCACCGCTGAGGGTGATGAAGGTCGGCCCGGATGGCGGCGACGTCGCCGCCGACGAGGTCACGCTGACGTTCGGGTTCTCCACGCCGGTCAGCCTGGATGCCGCGCGCAAGGCCGTGAAGAGCACGCCGGCGATCCCCGGCCTCGATCAGGGCTACCTCTCCGGCGATGGCACCGAGTACCGGGTCACCGCGGATCTCGACACCGAGACCGACTACGCGATCACGATCGATGGTCTGGTCGACACGTTCGGCCAGAAGCTCGCCGCGCCGGAGATCCATTCGTTCCGCACCGGCGATGCACGCCCGCGGATCTCGATGGAGCGCGGCATCTTCGCACTCGAGGCGTCGGCGAAGGGCTTCCCGGTGTGGTCGCGCAACATCAACACGTTCCAGCTCGAGTGCGCCGCGATCCCGAAAGACAAGCTCGTGCAGGTCCTCACCACGGACATGAACTACGACCCGTGGGGCGGCAACGACGACGACAAGCCGCTGGACTGGAAGAAGCTCGGCGCGACCGCCAGGACCACCGCGTTCAAGACGACCGGCAAGAACAAGTGGCTCCTCAACGAGCTCGAGCTCGGCAAGACCTGCGCCG
>JAYVLW010000375.1:0-4458 GCA_043759315.1 Myxococcales bacterium | reverse complement strand
ATCGCGAAGGCCCCGTCGCCGAGGGCCCACACGGCAGCGGCGTCACCAGCGACGGCTGCCGCAACCACCGTGAACAGGAAGTGCTCGTGAACGATCTGGGCGAGCTCGCCATGCATCGCCGATGCGAGCGCGCCGAGCTGCCCGATGACGTCCCCGCGCACGGAGGACCACAGCTCCGGGTCCGCCGGCGAGCTCCCGGCCGCGAGCCGCCGGGCCAGCGCCGCGATCACCAGCTGCGCACCGAGCCGGGCCCCCACCTCCGAGCTGCCACCGGAGCCGCAGCCATCGCACACCACCACCGCTCCCGCGGCTGCGCTGGTCCACACCGCGGCGGCGTCCTGGCCGTTGCGCGCGGTGCGGAGGTGCCGGGCGCCGATGACGGCGGCACCGGTCGCGCGAATCTGCGAGTTCGTGTCCATGTGACACTTTGATAGTGTCAAACGAACACGATGTCAAGGAGCGAGCGCTAAGCGCGCGGAACGTACCGCCCCGGGAGCGCGGGCATCAGCGGGGTGGAGCGGCCCCGAGATCCATGGCGATGACGCCCATCAACTGTGGGCCGAAGTGCGCGTCGCGGCCGAGCGCGTCCCCGATCTGCGCGGTGAGGTGTGCGCGGTCCCCGAGATCGACGGTCGCGCCGGCGGCCGCGGTGAGGACGAACTGGCTCGTCTCGACGATCACACCCGGGTCGGAGCCCGAAGCGTTGTCGGGGTACCAGGTGAAGGTCTCCTTGACGTCGGACTGCGTGGCGCCGCCGATGGACGCGTAGAGGGTGATGTTGTCGAATCGGTACGATGGGACGACGGCCGCGCGCACGAGCGCGGCCTCGTCGCGCGAGTAGATGCCGTCGGGCTGTCCCGAGCGGTGGATCGGGCTCGACGACAGGCCGAGCGCGAGCGCGAGCCCGACGTGCAGCGGGCCGGTCCCGAGCGACGTGCGTAGCGCGAGAGCGGCATCGATCACGGCCGCCTCCGGAACGCCGGCGGAGATGCTGCTATCACCGGAGAGGGTGGACTTGGAGGCGGACCACGCGACGTCGCTCTCGATCCCGAAGTCGGTGGTGGCGTTGAGCGCGGCACGCAGCGCGCCACCTGCCTGGTGGCGCGCCACGGCGGCGCCGCTATCGGCGACGCCGCCGAGATCGTCGATGCGCGCCGTGGAGAAGTGCCCCTCCACCCGCAAGGCGGTCGGCATGGCCTGCCCGTCGTAGGTCGGCGCGCGGGGCGCCGCGATCAGGCCGTGCTGGGTGACCGGAGACGCCGCGAGCGGCACACAGGCAACGAGTGGCAACAGCGCGAGAGCGAGCGCACGGAAGGGCATTCTCCGGGAATGACCACATCCCGTGCCACGTGCGCCCCGCGAGCGGATCCGGGGACTTGCGCGGGTGGGTCTGTCGAGGTGTCACCACGTTCCATCAGGGCGCGAGACGATCGCGGTGCCATTCACCATCGATCCGCCGGTAACGCACGCGATCGTGGAGGCGCGAGGGCTGGCCCTGCCACAGCTCGATCATGTCGGGCACCACGCGATAGCCGCCCCAGTGATCGGGACGCGGGGGTGCGGCGTCGCCGAGCGTGGCATCGAGCGCAGCGATTCGATCCTCGAGGATCGTGCGCGACTCGATCGGCTGCGACTGCGGCGACGCGATCGCTCCAAGCTGGCTGCCGCGCGGCCGCGATGCGAAGTACGCATCGGACTCGGCGCTGGTGACCTTCTCGATCGCGCCCTCGATGCGGACCTGCCGATGTAGCGGATCCCAGTACAAGACGAGCGCGGCGAACGCATGCGCCGCGAGGTCATGCCCCTTGCGACTATCGTAGTTCGTGAAGAACACGAAGCCGCGATCGTCCACTTCCTTCAGCAGGACGACGCGCGCGGCTGGACGATCGCGCTTGTCGATCGTGGCCAGCGTCATCGCGTTGGCGTTCGGAAGGTTCGCGGCAACGGCGGCTGCGAACCAGGCGCGAAACGCGACGATCGGATCGGGATCGCAGCCCGCGGGATCAAGTGGCGCGCCCGCGTAGTCCTCGCCGAAGCGCCACAACAGGTCCTTCGTCATGCGCCGTATCTACCACGCGCGGGCACGTGCGCCGCGCTGTCCCAGCACTGCGCCGGGCGCTGTCCTCACATCTTCGCGTCGGTCTTCGGGGCGGTCTCGGGCGCCATCATGTGGTCGTGGTGCTCGCCCATCTCCTCGTGGTGCGCACCGCTGGCCTCCATGACGGCGTGAAAGCCGTTGTGCACGCGCTCGAACGCGGGCTCGAACGCCGCGGCATCGTTCGCCTTGCAGCTGCCATCGAGCGCGCCCACCGCGTCGTTCAGCTCCTTCGTCTTGCTCGACCACGCGGCGGCATCCGCGCCGGTCGGGGGAGCCACCGCAACAAGCGCATCGGCGTCGGTGTGGAACTCGCCCAGCGCGGCACACGTATCGGTCATGCGCTTCGCGCCCTTCTCGGCGTGCCAGCGCGGCTTCAGCACGTCGTGGAACTTCGCGACCTCGGGCATCATCGTGCCGTGCTCGTCGGAGGTCTTGGTGGTCGTGGCCTCGGAGGGCTTCTTGCCGCCGCACGCGGCGAGCAGAACAAACGCGATCGAGAGGGCAGTCTTCATGGGCGCCGGTTTCGCACGGGACTCCGGCGCGGTCAATCAGGGTAGACTGCGCGCATGCAACTGTTCGTGGTTCGCCACGGGATCGCCGAGGACGCCGAGCTCGGTCAGCCGGATGCCGAACGCGAGCTCACGAAGCAAGGGCGCAGGAAGATCCGGCAGGTCGTGAAGGGCCTGCGCGCGATCGATGTCTCGTTCGCTCGCGTGCTGACGAGCCCGTGGACGCGCGCTCTGCAGACGGCGAAGTTACTCGGACCGGTGAGCAACGCGGATCCGATCGTCACCGAGCTGCTCGCCCAGCAGCCGCGCGCGGAGCTGCTGTCCGTGCTCGCCGATGCCGCCGACACCACCGCCGTCGTCGGGCACGAGCCATGGCTCGGCGAGCTCGTCGCGTGGCTCGCGTTCGGCGATACGCGCCACCATCACTCTCTCGAGCTCAAGAAGGGCGGGGTGGTCTGGCTCGACGGCCACACCATTCCCGGTGGCATGAAGATCCGCGCCCTGCTGCCGGCGAAGATCGCCGGTAGCCTTCACTAGCGCAGCGGGCGCATGCCCTTGCTGCGCCGCAGATCGTTGACCACGCGCGCCACGTGCTCGTCGTGGAGCAGCAGCTTGGACATCGCGCCGGTCGTGATGCCGAGCCGCTGAGCGGTCGCGGCGATCTCGAGCCCACCGGCGACGAGGAGATCGATCAACTCGGCCATGCCGGCCCAGTACTCACCCGTCAGCTTCGTCTTGGCACCGAGAGGCGCGGTACCACCGGCGACCATCGCGGCGAGCCGGCGGGATGGAACATAGTGCTCGAGCGGCACCGGCTCGCGGAGCTCGAGCGCGAGCGCGCTGCGCAGGCGACGCACCGCGTGCAGCTTGTTCTCGGACTGCGAACGGCTGTCCTCGCCGATCGCGGACACGCCTGACAGCTTGTGGCGGAGCCGGACCGCGCTCTCGGTCTTGTTGCGGTGCTGACCACCGGGGCCGGAGGCCCGATAGCGGTCCACCTCGCACTGCGCGATCAGCGCGTCGTCGCCGACGAGGAGGTAGTCGGCGCGCGGCACGGGTCAGTTTGCTTGCGACGGTGCGGGGGTCGGGGTGGGTCGACCCGCTGGCTCGCCGGGCTCGAGATAGATATCCACGCCGGCCTTGTCGCCGGCGCGGCCATACTCGACGCGCGCGATGCCATCACCGAGTGCGCCGACGAGCTTCGGCAGCTTCGGATCGAAGCCGACCTTTGCATCCGCACACAGCTTCTCGATCTCGGGCAGCGCGATCCCCGGTGCGAGCGCACCGATGCGCACGATCGCGCCGCCGCGGATGCGCACGGCCAGCGAGAACTGGGGCGCGGTCACGGCGCGGAACCTGTCGAGGAGTGCCGTCGCGAGCGGCGCGCCCGTGAGCTTGAGGAACGCGGCGTTGAGCGCCTCGACCTGCTCCTCCACCTCGGCGCCAGGCATCGGCAGCTCGATCTCGCTGAACGCGTTGTCGCCGATCGACTGCGTGAACCTGTCGACGCGCTCGATCTTGAAGTCCTCGACGAGCTTCTTGAGCTGGTACTTCGCCTCGTGCGTACCGAACAGGCCTTCGATGGCGGACCACGGATGCGGGTCCCAGAAATGCCAGCCGGTGACGACCTTTCCACCCCACACGCCGATCCATGATCCGACGAGGCGCGGCTCGAGTTGCTCGCCGATGCCGTCGAGGAGTGCGGCGTCGCTCTTCGCGATGTTGCAGAGCTTGAAGTAGTCCGCCATCTTCGGAACGAAACCGCCCGGATCGCCCCACGCGCCCCACCACACGCGCCGCAGATCGCTGCCGAGCATCGCGAGGTAGTTGACGGACTCCCCGTTCGCCATG
>JAYVLW010000374.1:0-3531 GCA_043759315.1 Myxococcales bacterium | reverse complement strand
CTCGCGCGCGACCGCCACGCCTGACTTCGTCGAAGGCCGCCTGCGGCTCCACACCCCTCAGCGGAGCTTGTAGCCGAAGTCGACGGTGCGTCCGTTCTGGCTCGGCCCGAACCGCGCGGTCTTGACCGTGGCCTCGATGCACGCGCGCAAGGCGGGCGGATCCGCCTTCGCGGTCGCGTTCGTCACCGTGCCATCGGGCGCGATCACGAGGTTGACCCACGACTGCGTGCTGCCGCTCGGGAACTGCTTTCCGCACGCGAGGACCGCGGGATCGAGCGCCCGCAGGGTGGCCTGCAGCCTCGGCGTCGACGCGGGTAGCGGACGCGCCGACACCGGAGCGGTGGTGGCCGCGATGACGAGCGGATAGGTGACGGGGAACTCGGGTCCGCGGCGCGGGCGCGGGACCTCGAGGCCGCGGACCGCGGCGGCGATGCAGCGGTTCGCGGACGGCGACAGCCCCGTGACGGTCCGGATCCTGAGGGCGCCATCGGGCTCGAGCGTAAGCGCGACGTTCGCCTTGCCGCCGTCGGGTGCGCACGCGGTGGTCTCGGCGGACCTGGTAGCCATCGCACGGCCGATCATCGCCGTGAGGTTGCCCGCATCGCGCGGCGGCGGTTCGGTCGGCGGCGGTTCGGGTGGCTCGGTCGCGGCGTCGGGCGGCGCGCTCGCGACGGCGGGTGCGTCGATGACGCCGGCATCGGCGGACGTGCTGGCGACGAGCGCGGCATCGGAGGTGCTCGCAACGACGCCGGCATCCGGCCTCGGGCGCGGAGCGGTCGGCGGGCGCGGCGCCTCGTCCACGGCGAGCGGTCGCGGGTCGTAGGTCGCGACGAGCTCGAGCTGCGTCGCGACGCCGCCTTCCAGCTCGACATCGGCGCACGCCCGCAGCGCGCTCGCGACGACGTCGTGGCGGTTCGTATCGAACTGGCTCCACATGTGGAGCGCGCTGTGCGCCGAACGAACGGTCACGGTGCCCGCGAGATCGACGTGGAGCTCGGGCGCCGCTTCGAGGAGCACCTGGCGGTGGTCCTTCGAGATCGCCGCGACGCGCAGCTCGATCTTCGCGCTGACCTCGCCGACGTTCGGCAGCTTGCGCACGAGCTCGCCGGCGCGCCAGTGATCGCCGACCTTCACCGCCTGGTCGGGCAGCTGCAAGAACATCGTGCGGAACACCTCGTCGCGCGCGAACGCGGTGCGCAGCGCCGGGCTCGCGGCCTCGCGCTCCAGCACGTCCTGCCAGCTCTGGATCCCCGGCGCGGTGACCTCGCCGCGCGCGTCGAGGCCGATCGCGATGGGCAGGCCGAGCAGCGCGAGCAGCGGCTTGTTGTCCCCCGCCGGCGCCGACGCATCGTCCGAGCGCCAGTGCACGGTCTCGTGGGTCTGCGGCCCCGCCGGCGGGGTGATCACCTTCGCACGATCGACGCTGATCTTTTCGACATCGAGGCGGCCGAGAAACGTCTCCCGCTCCGCCGAGGTCCAGGACATCGTGCCCTCGAGCGTGATCGTCAGGTCGTCCGTGGTCTTCGCGCCGGTGGCGAGCGCCTCGGTGGTCCTGGTCCGCGCGATCGCGGTGACCTCGATGCGCTGTTCGGGGGCGAACGCGTAGCGCAACAGCACCGGCTGCGTGCCCGCACCATCGAGCACCGGCGGCGCGGTGATCGCGCAGAACGGCTCCGCGGGAGGCGGGGCCACGTGTCGGCTGCGCTTCATCATCACGATGCCCGCGATGGCACCGCCACCGGCGATCACGAGCGCACCGACGATCCACGGCCACCGCGACCCGCGCTTCGTCTCGGGCGCGACGGTGGGCGCCTGCGCGACCTTGCCGGTCGCGACCGTGCGCGCGTGTGCCACCTCGCCGGTCGCCACCGTGGGCCCCTGCGCGCTCGCCGCCGGGTGGTTCGGTGTGCCGGCCGCCATCATCGTCGGCGCGGTGACGAAGTCCTTCGGCGGCGGTGTGGCCGGAGCGGGGCCGAGCCGTGCGCCGGCCGCCGCGAACCGCTGCGCGATCTCTTCCATGGTCGCCGGTCGTGCCTCCGGCTTCTTCTCCAGCATCTGCGCGATCAGCTCGTCGAGCTCCGCCGGCAGCTCCGGCGCGAGCGTGCTCGCCCGCACGGGTATCTCCGCGAGGTGCTTGCCGCACGCCTCCGCGATCGTGGTCACCACGAACGGCGGGCGCCCGGTCGCCATCTCGAACGCGACGCAGCCGAGCGAGTAGATGTCTGCCCGCAAGTCGACCTTCGACGCATCGCCCCACTGCTCGGGCGCCATGTACGCCGGCGTGCCCATGGTGCCGATGGTCTGCGGCGACGCGGCGGCGAGCGTGCCGGAGAGCTTCGCGATCCCGAAGTCGAGGATCTTCGCGCGCTGCCGGCTCGCGAGCTCGCGATCGGTAACGATGTAGATGTTGTCGGGCTTGAGATCGCTGTGCGTGATGCCGGCACCATGGGTTGCGTCGAGCACGCTCGCGATCTGGCGGCCGAGGTCCGCGATCTCCGCCGGGTGCAGCCTTCCCATCCGGCGGATCCGCTGGGTCAGCGACTCGCCCTCGAGGTACTCCATCACGAGGTACGCGTGCCCCGAGGCGTGGAACCCGACGTCGAAGATCTTGACGATGCCGGCGTGCTGGATCCGCTGCACCGCGCGCGCCTCGTTGAAGAACCGCGTCACGTGCTCCTTGTCCTCGGAGACCTGCGCGTGCAGCAGCTTGACGGCGACCCGCGTGCCGATGCTCGTCTGCTCCGCGAGATAGACCTCCCCCATGCCGCCGCGACCGAGTCGCGACACAATGCGGAAGTTCCCGATCGTCTCGCCGATCACGAGATCGCGATGGTACCGCGGCCGGGGCTCGACCTACCATCCACGCGTCGGCTCCTCCTTCGCGACGCGTGCTGGTCGTCGGAGCTGCGCGGATCGCGTCGGCGATCGCGTGTTAAGGTCCGCCGCGATGCGCTCCTGGCTCGGCACCGTTCCGCTCGTCCTCCTGCTCGCGTGCTCCGGCAAGCCCGGCCGCGCGCCCGCCGCTGGGCCTCCGCCGGCGACGCCCGGTCCCGGCTCCGCCGCCGCGCCGGCTCCCGCGGGTCCGAGCGGGCCGACGGTCACGGCGCCGGCGCCGAGCGCGCCCAGCGTGAAGGTCACGCTCGCGGACGTCGGCCTCGAGAGCGGCTCGCTCGATCGCACGGTGGATCCGTGCGTGGACTTCTATCAGTTCGCGTGCGGCGGCTGGCTGCAGCAGAACCAGATCCCGCCGGATCGCTCGAGCTGGGGGCGAGGCTCGGAGGTCGACGACAAGAACAAGGTCGCGATCAAGGCGCTCCTCGAGGAAGCCGCGAAGGGCATCGGCGCGGACGCGGGCACGAAGAAGCTCGGCGACTACTACGCGGCCTGCATGGACGAGGGCGCGATCGAGAAGGCCGGCCTCGCGGGGGTGAAGCCGCTGCTCGACCGGACGCTGAAGGTCAAGGACGCGAAGTCGTGGATGGCGGCGCTGACCGAGCTGCACAAGCTCGGAGTGGGCGCGGTGTGGACCAC
>JAYVLW010000373.1:0-3135 GCA_043759315.1 Myxococcales bacterium | reverse complement strand
CGATGCGCGAGCGCGTCGCGTCCGGGATCCCACGCGCGCGTATCGATCCCGTTGACGATTCCCACGATCCGCTTGATGTCCCAGCGCAGGAAGCCATCGAGCGCTTCGCCGAACTGCGGCGTCAGGATCTCCCGGGCGTAGCTCGGGCTGACTGTCGTCACGACATCGGCGGCGGCGAGCCCGCCCTTCAGGAAACTGACCTGATCGTAGAACTCGATCTGCTGCTGCGTGAACAGCTCCCATCGCAGGCCGAGCTCGTCCATCACGCCCTTCGGGAAGATGCCGCGGTAGGCGAGGTTGTGGATCGTGGCGACGATGGCGGGCGGCCGTTCGGCGAGGCGGGCGTAGATCGCCGCCGGGCCGCCCTGCCAGTCGTGCGCGTGCACCACGTCGGGGGCGCCGCCGAGGAGCGCGGGGGCGGCCGCGATCGCGGCCTTGCCGAGCGCGGCGAACCGTACGTGATTGTCGTGCCACTCGCCGGCGCCGCCGGGACCGTAGAGGTTGCCGGGACGGTCGTAGAGGCCCGGCAGATCGACGAAGCCGTAGCGCACGTGGCCGACCTTCGCGACCCGCAGCGCACCTTGCAGCGCGTGGACACCGAGCTCGAGCGTCAGTGGCACCGCGCCGTCGAAGGCGATGCCTGCATCCGTCAACCGGTCGCCGACCCCGCGATACATCGGCACGATCACACCGACGTCGAGGCCATGCACCTCTGCCTGTGCGGCGGGCAAACCCGAGATCACGTCCGCGAGGCCCCCGGACTGTGCGAACGGGGCGACCTCGGAGGAGACGTGGACGACGCGCACGAGGCCTACGCGACTTCGGTGCCGCCGGCGAACTTCTTGAAGCGCGGCCCGGCCGATTCGTAGCTGTGACGGCTCTGACCCGAGACGACGAACGTCCCGGGACGCAACTGCGCCCTCAACTCCGGCTCGTTGCCGAGCAGCTCCGCGACGTCGTTCGCGAGGACGAACGGTCCATGCGCGGGGATCACGGTGCCCTTCGGTACGACGACGATTCCCGACTCGGTGACGAACGGGAAGCGCTCGCGATCTGCCGCGACGTCCTCGCCGATCACGCAGCCGGGCTCGATCTTGCAGTTCTTGTCGAGCAGCACGCGCCTGAGGCGCGCGCCGCGGCCGATGTCGCAGCCGGAGAGGATGATCGAGTCGTTGACCTCGGCCCCGGCGTGCACGAAGCAGTCGTACGACAGCACCGTCTCGCGCACCGATGCGGAAGCGATGATCGAGCCCTCGCAGATCAGACTGTCGTCGACCTCGGCGGGACCGAATCCCTCACCGGCGCGGACGAACCGAGCGGGCGGGTAGTCGCGCTGCGCACTGCGGATGCGCCACTTGCGGTTGTAGAGATCGAGAGCCGGGACGCGTGCGCGCAGCTCCATGTTCGACGTGAAGTAGCTGTCGATGGTGCCGACGTCGCGCCAGTACGGCTGCGCATCCTCGGGCTCACCCGGGATGTGGTTGTTCGCGAAGTCGTAGATCTGGACTCGCGCGCCTTCGGAGAGGAGGCGAGGAATGATGTCGCGGCCGAAATCGTGCCGTGAGCTCGGGATGCCGCCGTCGTCGACGAGCGCGCGCTCGAGGACCTCGCGGCGAAAGATGTAGTTGCCCATCGACACCAGCGACCAGCCCGGGCGGCCTGGCATCTCGGGTGGGTGTTTCGGTTTCTCGACAAACCCGATGACGCGGCCGTGGTCGTCGACGTCGATGATCCCGAAGCCGCTCGCCTCGGACGTCGGCACCGGGAACGCAGCGACGGTGAGGTCGCTCTTCATGTCCCGGTGCGCCGTGTCCATCTGCTCGACGTCGAAGTTGTAGACGTGGTCTCCGCCGAACACCGCGACGTGCGCGGCCCGCGAGTCCTTGATCAGGTTCAGGTTCTGATACACGGCGTCGGCCGTGCCGCGGTACCAGAACTCGCCGAGGCGCATCTGCGCGGGGACCACCTCGATGTACTCGCCAAAGCCGCTGAGCCGCCAGTTACGCGACAGATGCTTGATCAGGCTCGACGACATGTACTGCGTGAGCACGTAGATGCGCCGGTACCCCGAGTTCACGAAGTTCGAGAGGACGAAGTCGATGATCCGGTAACGACCCGCGAACGGCACGCCCGGTTTCGAGCGGTGAATCGTCAGCGGACCGAGGCGAGAGCCTTTGCCGCCGGCCATGATCATCACGAGCGTGTCCTTCATCGCCGGAGGACATCGTAGCAAGGCCGTCGCCGTTCCAGGTGCGCCAGGAGCGCGTTTGCCGGGGACCCGCCCCGGGCGAGGGCGCTGACGGGGCCACGACGCGGCCCGCGCTAGATTTTCGCGCAGGCCTTTCCGTAGATCGTGGCGGAGGAGGTGCTCGCGACCGCCTTGCACGTGTAGCCAGCGCCGCACGCGGAGGTGGCGGTGCAGGCCGCGGTGCACTTCTTGCCACCCGCGGCGGAGACGCAGAGGTTTCCGGGCGCACCGCAGTCCGAGTTGGCCGAGCACGCCGCGCCGAACTTCGCGGTGTTCGCGAACGGAACGAGCTTCGGGTTGTCATCGATCCCGTGCATTCCGTACATCGTGGTGAACCCCCACGACCCGGAGTCGAGCTTGGTCAGGAGCGTCGAGACCGGCTGCGGGCGGAGGCGGTTCGTGGTGTCACGGGCGAGCAACGCGGCGATGAAGCTCTCCACGGTGGCCGGCGTGGACGCATTGGAGAACGACGTGGTGGTGATGATGTCCACGTTCTTGCCGGCCTTGTGCGGGTTCTCCTTGAAGGCTTCGCCGATCTGATACGTGTCGCAGCCCTCGGCGAGGATCACCTGGTAGCGGTCGGAGGGCATGTCGATGACGCGCATGTCGGCATCGTCGAGATCGCCCTCGGAGGTCTTCCGCCAGTTCGCGAGCGCGAACCCGTAGAACGGTCCCGAGTGGCCGGAGTAGACGACCACGTCGCGCGTGGCGAGGGAGGTCCGGGCATCCTGTTCGAGCACCTTGCCGCCCGCGTCGGTGTCCGGATCGGTCTCGGTGCCCGGCTTGCCGAAGAAGATCCGGACCTCGACGTTCACCGTCCGGGTGTCGGCCTTGACGGTGCGCTTGAACGCGCCCGACGTGCGGGAGAGCTGGTCCCAGCTCGCGAC
>JAYVLW010000372.1:0-4847 GCA_043759315.1 Myxococcales bacterium | reverse complement strand
GTGACCGTCTCGCCGAGGCGCAAGCGGTCGTTCACCATCGTTGCGGAGAACACCTTAACGCCGTTGAAGATCGTGTCCCGTCGAAACGTCTTGCTGCCGGATGCATGCACGCGACCTGCTGCCGCTTTCGCCATGGCTCAGCATACATGGCCGACCGGCTCAGAACCGACCGAACACCGCAAGTCCGTGCGTCGAGACCCCGAGGCTAACCGAGGTCGCGGCCGTGTCGTGCGGATGGATCGCAAGTTTGATCACACCGGTCACGAGCAACGCCACGCCGCCGATGCCGATCACTGCACCGAGTAGCTCGCGCGTGTCTGCCTTGTTGTGCAGGGCGCTGGCAATGTCCTGAGAGGCCGTGCGGTTGGCGTCGTCGTTGATGCTGGACGCATCGAGCAGGAGCCCGCCGCCGACAACTACGCCCACGAATCCGACGCCGGCAAGACCCCAACCGAACCCATCCGAGTACCAAGACTCTCCGCGCACGGGGGGAGGAGGAGGAGGGACGACCGACGGCGCGATCACCGCGGTCGGTGTGGTTGGCGGTGCTGTTGTCGTTGGACCGGGCTCGGTCGGTGGTTCGGTCATCGCCTTGCTGCCCAGCTCGGCTTTCATGTCAGTGATGAACTTCTGCACCGTCGCCACGTGCTCCGGTGTCTCTGGGCTTGTCTTCGTGAAGCGTTCGTAGTGCCAGATCGCGTCGGGATACTTCTTCAACTGCCGGTAGCACTGGCCGAGGTTGTAATCGAAGATCGGTGCGGGCTCGACGAGCGCGCCGGCCTTGTACTCGGTCGCCGCTTCCTCGAACGAGCGCACGTTGTAGAGCTTGTTGCCGCGCGCGAGGTGTTCGACGGCCTCCGGAACCTTGGGTTTCCTGATCGAGGGATCCCCGGCGTGCGCCTGTTCTTGCGACACGAGCGCGAGCAGAAGCGTCATCACTAGCGACAATCGAACCAGCATCGGCATTGCAGGGTCACTCCTCCACGGCGTCGGGATCGATCGTAGCAGCGCTACCACGCGGGCTCGCAGAGCCGCTCGCCGGTTTCTTGATCGGGCGTGTACGAGGCTTTGTTGCCGTCACGGCGGTGGCCGCATCGGCTGGCACCCCAGCGTCGATACTCGCTGCGACCGAGCCTGCATCGACCGGCGCCGCAGCCATACCGGCATTGACGCTCGCCTTCGCCGCCGGTTCGAGCGGCGGCGCGGGCGGTTGGGCAACGGGGCGGGCCGGCACCGTCGGAGCGAGATCCTCGTGGTCGTTCGAGGTCGGTGACTGGGCTTCCGTCTGGTCTCGCCCGCGCAGCGCCGCGAACGTCGCACCAGCGGCGACCATGCATCCGATCACGCCGAGGGCGACGAAGCTCCGGCGACGAGTCCGCGGACGTTCGAGGGGCGTCGATACGCCGCTCGCAGCCGCGAGCGTGGTGGGAGGCGGTGCGCCCGGAGGAGGACGCGCGTTGACCGTGGCCACCATCGCAGGCGTCGCAGATCGCGCCGCGACGATCGGTATCTCGTTCGGGAGGTTCGGAAGTCGGTTCGACGGCGCCGTGGTCCGATACGGCCACGCCATCGGCGCGAGTTGATTCGCGTGCTCGGCGGCGGCGGCGTTGCGAACAGTCTCGAGGTGCGGCGCCGCGTGCTGCGCGAACTCCGGCGTGAAGCGCACCAAGATCTCAGCGCCGCTCGGCAGGTGCGGAGGAATCGCCGGTGTCATCGACGCCAGGGAGATCGCGAACTCGCGCGCCGAGAGCGGGCGGAGGTCGGGGCGCGCGGAGAGCGTCTTCCACAACAGCGACAGGACATCGTCAGGGATTCGGTGACCGGCCGGTGGCTGCGGGCGCTCGGACATCTGCAGGTGGTAGAGCACGCGTGGATCGTGGATGCCCCACGGGAGCTGTCCCGTCAGCATCTCCCACACGATGATTGCGACGGCGTAGAGGTCCGCAGCCGGTGTCGCACTCGCCGCGTTGCCGTACTGTTCGACCGCCATGTAGCCAGGGGTTCCCATGGCCATCCCCGTCTCGGTCTTGTACGCGCCGGCCTCCTCGGCGACGACCCGCGCGATCCCGAGATCGATCAACGTCACCTCGTACGGGTGCGCCTGGTGCGTGAGGAACACGTTTCCGGGCTTCAGATCGCGATGCACGATCCCGGCGTCA
This sequence comes from Myxococcales bacterium, assembly GCA_043759315.1. Lineage (GTDB taxonomy): Bacteria > Myxococcota_A > Polyangia > Haliangiales > Haliangiaceae > JABFXX01. The sequence goes on along the minus strand of JAYVLW010000372.1, from coordinate 2,688 downwards.
TGCAGACTCACCAACGCCGAGCACAACTGCAACGCGATGAGCAGCGCCTGGTGGAGCGTCAGCGGCGCATGCTCGCGGATATGTGCATCCAGCGACTTCCCGTCGAGGAATGGCATCATCAGAAAGAGCTGACCATCGGGCAGGGCCCCGAAGTCGTCGATCGTAATGATCGAGCGATGACGGAGCCGCGAGGCCGCGGTGGCCTCGCGCTCGAAGCGTTGGCGGATGATCTCGTTCCGCGAGTATTCGGCGAGCAGGACCTTGACCACCTTGCGCGTGCTGAGCCGAGAGTGCTCGGCCGTATAGACGGCTCCCATGCCGCCTTCGGCGAGCTTCGATCGGATGACGTAGCGACCGATCGTCATCCCGATCAGCGGATCACTTCGATCAGTCACGGAACACCTGGAACACCTACAACGCCTCGATCATGAGTGTGCCGAAACGCGGGGTGAATTCAAGCCCGTTGCCCCGACCGCGAAGAATCGAGGAACGGCGCGGTCACTCCGATCTGTGCGGCCCAGTGGTGGAGGGTCGAATGGGCGAGGCCCAGCACCTCGGCCGCCTTCCGCAACGACCGCTCCGTCGCGACCGCGTGCAGGCGCTGCGCGGCGAGTCGAAGCTCGTCGAGGTTGTTCGGCCAGCCAAAGGCGCGCAGCGCGTCCTGATTCGCCGTCGTCAGGTCGGAGAACCGAAACGGGGATGTCTGCTCGGCGAGGATGTGATCCAGGAGCGCGGGGATCGAGTTCGTGCGGAACGCGAGGGAGGGTAGGTTCAGGATTCGCATCGGCCGCACGTTGTCCTCGGTCAAGACTGCGTTCGCCTTGTCCACCGTGGGGGCGAGCGCGATAACCCGGATCCGGAAGCTGGTCGAGAACACCGACGACGCGAACGCCGGATCCATCACCGGGGAGTCTTTGTCGAGCTGCAAGATCAGGGTAGACCGCGCGGCGCGATCGAGGATGTCTCGTTGCCCGGCGCGATCGGCGGGGACGCGATCGAGCATCACTAGATCGCGACCGCGTAGCAGCGAGATCGTGTGGATGGTGCGCGCGAGATCCTGCTGACCACAGCCCGATTCGCCCGTGAGCAGGATGTTCCGTCCGCCGGTTGCGAGCACGACCATCGCGCTCGGCGATGCGTCGGCAGACTCCGGGAGAGCCATGTACTGATCACTCTCAGGCCCGAGGATTCCGACGAGGTTCGGATAGGCGGCGCGCATCTCGTCGTTGAGCGCCAAGAACGTGAACGGCCCGGCGGTGAATACGTCACCCGGGCGGATCTCGAACGCTTGCTCGCGGCGCCCGACGAAGAACGTACCGTTGTGACTGTTCTGGTCCACCACGCGCATCACGGGCCCGCGGCGTTCGAGCACGCAGTGCAGCTTCGATAGATAACCCTCGGGGAGCGCGACCTCGCGGTCCGGCGAGGAGCCAAGGGTGAACAGCTTGATGTCGCGTGCGAGCGCGAACTCGATCCGAGATCCGAACAGGCGGAGCGCGGTGACTACGTCGGGGCCTTCGAGGTACGCACCCCGCATCGACTCCGGCAACGTACGGGTCTTCGGCGGCACGGTGGAAGGAGGGCGCTTCGTCATCGGTTCACCTCGCCACGTCGGGCGCGACCTTGGCAAGCAGTGGTCGATGGATCGGCCGAAATACTCAGATCGTCGACCACTCGCGCTCGTGAAAGATCAGCGAGTTGCGCAAACGCCGACCATCGATCAACGGGTTGCGTGGTCGACGATTTTGGTTTGTTTGGCGAGTCATCGAACACGCCTTGTTTGCTGGCGGGCAAATCTGGTTACGTGCTCTCGTGGCGGCCGTCCAACTCGTTCTCGCACTCGATATACTGGCGCAGCTCGATCGCGAGCTAGGAGCGTTCGTCGGCGACGCCCACACGGTTCTTGCCACGAGCGATCCGCTTGCCGTCGAGCGACTTCGGGCGGGCCTGGCAGACCTTGAGGCCACGCGCCTGCGTGTGCGTGACCGCGTAGTTGCGAGCGTCACCGCTGATGACCTCGAGTGGCGCGAGACGATCGTCCATACTCGGATCTTCGTCGTGCTCGCTCAGCTCTCGATGCTCGCGGACGCGGTGCGTGACCTACCGCCAGGCTCTCAGCCGTTCGGCGACCGCTTCGAGAGCGTGGAAGCCTTGCACGCCTCTTTGGTGGGGCGCATCGGGCGGATCTTCAATGGTCTGCGGCGCGAGTGCGAGGACATTGCCGCAGGCAGTGGTTCACGCGAGGGACGGGTCGCCCTTCTGCGCGTCGTGTTCGGGAAGGCCGAGTCTGGGTTCGTGGCGCTCGGGCGTGATCCGCAGCTCACCAACGCTCTCGTCGCCGGGACCCGGATGCCTGTGCGGCGGTTCGCGGTCGCCTGCCGAACGCTTCTGCTCGCATTGGGTGAGGCGCGCGGTTTCGCGGCGGATGACGTCCCCGAGCTGCCTGCGCTGATTCGGGCGTCGCGAAAGGAACCGTCGTGAGTCCCAGCGGGCCACGCTCGTGTGCGTCGAGGCCAGATACCTGGGTGCCGCAAAGTGCTGCACTGCACAGGCAGCTCGTTCCGTGTTGGACTTGCAGGTTCGAGGAGTTGTAGGTGGGGGACGACCGCAACGATGGGCCGATGGGGAAAGCCCCGACGCCGGGCAAGTCGATCGCGATGCAAGGTGCCTCGGGTTCGTCCACAGATG
>JAYVLW010000371.1:0-16127 GCA_043759315.1 Myxococcales bacterium | reverse complement strand
CTTCTCCCGCGCCGCTGAGCGCGTGCTGCGTTCGCACCGAGGTCTCGAGCAGCATCAGATCCGGCCCGGCGAGCGTGTCGCTCGCCTTGGGCGCGATGTTCGAGATCGCCTTCGTGTAGCCGGGCGGCGTCGTGAGGCACGTCGCCTCCGCCTGATTGTCCGCGCACGTGAAGTGCTCGCTCTCGATCACGTGGTAGGTCGTGACGAGGCCACCGAACAGCGAGTAGTCCTTGTACTTCGTGGTGTCGATCGAGACCGCGGCGGTCGGTTGCTCCGCCGACTTGACGACGGTCTTGACCAGCCGCCCGCTCCAGTCGATGTTGTAGCCGAAGGTCTGGATCGTCTTCGCGCCGCTGTGTGCCGTGGTCTCGACGGTCTCGAAGCCCCGGAACGCGACGTGGTTCGCGTCGTCCGGTCCCTGGCGCGGATTGCGATAGACGTAGCTCGTCGTCGTTCCGGTGCCGGCCGCGAACTGATCGAAGTCGTCCTCGACCGTGATGGACTTGACGACCCACTGCTCGCTCGAGGTCGCCTTCGGCCGCCCGTCGAACCAGGCAGCGGGTGGAGGCGGGGTGGAAGGACAATTGCTCATCCCCACCACGCATGGATTCTGCTCGACGACCGTGCTGTCGTGCATGGAGGCGTACGTGATCGTCGACCGCGCACCGCGGCCGTTGTCGATGGCGTACATGAAGCGCGGCGGCGTGGTCATGGTCGGGGGAACTCGTGAGAACGCGGTCCCGTCGCTGAACACCGGCTCGGCGATTCCGTCGCCATCGAGGTCGACGAGATCGGCGTTGAGCTCCCAAACATGTGTCTCGTTGGGGCTGTCGAACACCGTGGGTGCACTGCCCGTGATCTTCCGCAGTGTCGCGGTGACGCCTGAGACGTCGGCAGGGTGTGGTGAGCCCGTCGAGAAGAACTGACCACCGAAGTTGAAGAAAACATCCGAGGTGACCGCGCCCGTGTTCTTGACGATGTCGATCCGGCCGTCGTTGTCGACATCGACCGGGCGGTTCGTCGTGATCGCTGTACCTGCCACGGTGATGTTCGTCGGCGTGGTCACCAGGATCGAGGTCGGCTTGACGCCAGCGGGAGTATCGAGCTCGCCCGTTGGACCGATGCTCGTGCCCCAGATCTCGAACGACGTTCCATCGTGGAACGAGATGTTCGCGGTGCTCGACGACGTGGTTCCGTTGTCGAGCCAGTGATCGGGAAGTCCGTCACCGTTGAGATCCAGCGTGCCCATCCTCTGCCCGAGGTGCGAGGTGTCCGCCGCGGAGATCATGTTGTTGTTGCTGGTGCCCGCGTGGTTGCGCGTCGGAAAGAAGTAGCGCGTCGGCCCCATGCCGCCGGTGCCGTCGCCGAGCCAGACGTACCAGGCGTTCGGGTTTCCGTTCGGGGTCTGCTCGCCGTGCGCGATCCCATCGAGCCAGCCATCACCGTCGAAGTCGGCCACGGCGTGGTTCTCCGCGAAGATGCTCGTGCCGGTCAGCCCCGAATCACCCTGGTCCGATTCGAGCGGAACCGGCTGGTACTTGACGGTCGGCGTCGTCGCGAACACGCCCGCCCCCTGGTTCTTGAAGATGAACCACGGATAGAGCCCCTCACAACGGGTGTACGGCGATCGCTGCAGTGGCCCGAGGGCCACCGCGGCCGGCATGCGCGCGGTGATCGCGAAGCAACCCACGGCCGCGTGGCTGGTCAGGCAACTGTTGACCGCCGTCCAGAACGCCGTCCAGTCCGTTGGACACAGCGTGCCCGGGGCGCAGAACGGTCGCTCTCCAAGGCAGTTGCCGAGATCCTTGCAGAGCTTCACGCCGGGACATGCCGGCCAGCTTGGCAGGTTGAACGGGAGCGGCTCCTGTGGAACCGGAGCCGCGTTGCCGAGCTCGATGTCGTAGTAGTCGCTGTCACCGTGGACCGCAGCAACGAGATCGGTCAGACCATCGCCGTCTCCGTCGAGAAACCGATACGCAACGTAGCTCGTGTAGCCCGTGTTTCCCCCACCACCGGGATCGAGCGGACACACCGTTCCGGTGGGACCGTTGACCGGAGTCGGCAGGCGGTTGCAGTAGTTCGTGCCCGTGCGTTCAGGATCGGTGCTCGCGACGCACAAGTTCCCGTCGTGGCACAGGTTGGAGATGGGGGACGAGTTGAAGTACGCGGTCGACTGCCCGTTGAGGGCGCATCCCTCCTTGCGCGCCGCGCTCGCGGACGGAGTCGACGCACCGCTCACCACACCGCCCCACTTGAGCTGGGGCAGGCTGATGTTTCGCAGCACGGGATCGAACTGAAGCTTCTTGGCCGGATCGCCCGGAATCGGCCCCTGGTTCCGCTGCCACTGCGCCGCGCAGGTCGTGTTCGAGCTTGCGTTGATGAGCCGGTCTAACAGGCCATCCCCGTCCAGATCGACCATCATGGCCTCGACGGTCGCCCACCGGTCGTCGTTGGGGTTGGGGCGCCGGTAGCCCCATGCAAGGCTCTTGCTGTGACCGAGCGCGATCCAGGGCGGCGCTGCCGTCTGATACTGCACGCCGGTCGTCAGCGGGGGACCGTACTGGAACGACACCGGTGGAAGATCGACGTGCGCTTGTCCGGTGCGCCACGCGCTCTCCTGGATCGACTTCAAGAGGCGGTACGGCGCGTGCGTGAGCACGCCAGTGGTCTGCTCCGTCGCGGCATCGTAGCCCAGCGTGATGACCCGCGTGTGATCGGGAGAACCCGGCGTCGCCGAGGGGAACGCCGTGACGGTGAGCGTGCTCAGCTTGCTCGCCCCGGTGGTCCGCAGCCTGCCGGTTCGGTAGTCACGTTGCGCGCCCACGAACATCGGCGGCGAGGTCGACGTCAACGTCGGCGCGGACCAGCCAAACGCGATCTTCGCGATCGCACCGACGCCCGCATTTGCGTTCATGCCCCACGTGATCTGCTTGATGCGGCACTCGCCGACGGGCGGCCCGCCGGCCAGCGACGGCCACTCCCATTCGTAGATCACCTCGTTCCCGAACGGATCGATCTCCCCGGTCAGGGGCGCGTACCCGAAGCCGACGTTCTGACAGGTGCCCATGCGGCTCGTGTCACCGAACGTCAACACGGTCCCGGAGCTGGTATAAGCGCGCCAGTAGGCCGTCGCTCCCGCAACCACGGACCCGTTCAGACGCTCGTAGCGAGTGAACGAGGTGTCGTTTTGCGCTCTGTATCCCTGGACTGCATTGGAGCCTATCGGCTCGGGCACTTGCACGAGCGGCCGATTGCCGGCCATGGTGCTGATGTAGCGATCATCGAGCAGCGCAGCTGCCGGCCCGATCGCCGCGTCGACCTCGGGCGCATGCGTTCTCAGCCGTCCCTGCGACGTGTCCTCGAGGATCATCGGGATCGAGAGGCTCCACCCGGACGCCACGGTCCCGTACAGCGCAGCCTGGCTCGAGTAGTTCAAGGAGACCTGTGGAACCATTCCGCCTCGACCCGGCGGGAGGGAGATCGGGTACGAATACTGCATGGCGCCAGTCTGCGTAGATACTGACGCTTCGCCTGCGCGGAGGTCCGCCGCCTTCGCGAGCTCCCCACCCGCCACGGGCGCCGGGCTCGAGAACACATCCGCCGGCGCGCCGATCGCCGTGGTGGCGGTGCTGAACACCACGACCGTCGCCATCAGCGCCGCGAGTCCGCGCGTCAACGCGACGCGCACGGTTCCACGATGATTCCCCATACCAGTACCTCCTGCGAAGCGGTTACTCCGGGCGTGCTGCCGTCGTGGTGCACGCGGTGGCCGACGAAAGATCGCCGGCCTTCGTGGCGCACTCGATCTGATCACTGCTCATGTCCTTCTCGCAGCTCGCGAGAAACCGTGGGCCGATCGCCTGGCGCATCGCCGCACGATGGGCTGCGAGGTCCTTCGGCGTGCTGTGAGCCCCGGACTCGCTGAGGTCGATCATGTGCTCGAGCAACTGATCGCACGGCCGTGTTGCCTCGACGTCGGTCGAGTCATCACCACCGCAGCCGACCACCATCACCGCGATCAACAAGCAGCGCATCGTTCGCTTGTACGCAGAGCCGTTGGAAAAAAAAAAAGAGCAAGTCGACACTTGCGGCGTCGGCAATGAAGAAATGGGCGGGAGTGCCGCGCAATGCGGCAGGGTATTTTCCCACCCAGCCACGCAGCACGCGATAGCGATTTCCGTCGGTTCTCCGCTGGCCTGCTTCGGCCGTCAGGTGCGGCCGAGCCGGTGGTGACCGCGTCGGCGAGGCTCCCGACGCCGCATCGTTGGTCGTGCCCGCAGTCATCGACGTTTTCTCGCCAACGCCTTGGCCACGCCAGGCCGAGTTGCGGTCGCCGGAGCGCGGGGACGCGGACGATGTGCTTCGAGTAACGAGACGTCGAGCAGATCCTTGTCTCGCCCGGCAGCGCGCTTGTTCTTGATCAACATCGCGCGACCGATGACGTACAACGGTGCCGCAACGAAGCCCGCTTCGACGCGCGTAGACCACGCCTCGCGGAACGACACACCGTCAATCGCCGTGAGGATGTCGATGCGCCACGGCTTCGTACCGAGCATGAACACCTTGTTCCGTTTCGCAAGCTCCGTCGCCGCTGGAGCCGCGCTACCAAATCCGAAGTCGATCAGCGCCTTACGGAGGCGAGCTGCGTTTGCGCGGGTTGGCTCGACGAACACGTCGAGATCCTCGGTGAGCCGCGGCTCGCCGTGCCCCGCGACCGCGTGACCTCCGACCATCACGAAGCGGACGCGGCGTGCGATCAACGCACACAAGAACTCGCTCCAGTCGCGATTCAGCTCGATCTTCACCGAACCAAGCCTTCCGGAGCCGTTCGACCCCCGAGATGCGCTCCTCGAACGAGAGCGCGGCTACATCCTCGCGATCGAGCCGCTCGGCCTCGGCGAAGCTGTTCGCGACGCGAACGACGCGCTCGATCGACATGTTCGTAGTATCGCCTGAGTCGGCGATCGCTCGCCATGGTGCTGATGTCCTCAGGTGAGCTGCCGGCGCCAGCCCGAGATCTCCGTCGAGCCGTGCGCGATCGGCACGCCCGGGCCCGCGCCATTGGCCTTCGGCGCGGCGTGCGCGCTGTGGAGGCTGTCGAGCGCGGCGGCGAGGATCGCGGCGGTCAGCTCCGCGCCCTCGGCGCGCGGGGCGAGCTGCTTCGCGTTGCGGCCGATGAAGCCGGTGTCATACTCGCCCGCGATGAACTGGTCGTGGCGGAAGCAGCGGCGGTGGAACGCGAGGTTCGTCTCGATCCCGCGCACCGCGTACTCGTCGAGAGCGCGCCGCATGCGCGCGACCGCGGTCTTGCGGTCCTCGCCCCACACCACGAGCTTCGAGATCATCGGATCGTAGTGCACGGGGATGTCGGCGCCCTCGTAGCAGCCGCTGTCGTTGCGGACGTACGGGCCGTCGGGCACGCGCAGGTGGGTGATCCGGCCGGGCGACGGGAGGAACTTCACCGGATCCTCGGCGTAGATCCGGCACTCGACCGCGTGACCACGGCGCCGGGCATCGAGCTCGGTCTGCAACATCGGCAGCCTGCCGCCCTCGGCGACCTCGAGCTGCCACGCGACGAGATCGACGCCGTAGATCATCTCGGTCACCGGGTGCTCGACCTGGAGCCGCGTGTTCATCTCGAGGAAGTAGAAGCCGCCATCGGCGCCGAGCAAGAACTCGCACGTCCCGGCGCCGACGTAGTCGACGGCCTTCGCGGCAGCGACCGCGGCAGCGCCCATCCTGGCGCGCAGCTCCGCGGACACCACCGGCGACGGTGCTTCTTCGATGACCTTCTGGTGGCGCCTCTGGATCGAGCAGTCGCGCTCGCCGAGGTGGACGAGGTTGCCGTGGGTGTCACCGAACACCTGGATCTCGATGTGGCGCGGCTGCTGGATCGCCTTCTCGAGGTAGACCGTGCCATCGCCGAACGCCGCGGTCGCCTCCCGGACGGCGCCCTCGAACGCCCCGGGCAGGTCCGCCGCGCCGGCGACGAGGCGCATGCCCTTGCCGCCACCACCCGCCGCGGCCTTGATGAGGACCGGGAAGCCGATCTTCTTCGCCGCTTCGAGCGCGAGCTCCGCGCTCGGGAAGCCCTCTCCCGTGGGCCCGTTGTCGCCGGGGACCACCGGGGTGCCCGCCGCCGTCACGGTCTTGCGCGCCTCGGTCTTGCTGCCCATCTTTCGCATCGCCTCGGCGGAGGGGCCGATGAACGTGATGCCGGCCGCGGCGCAGGCGTCGGCGAAGTCCTCGTTCTCCGACAAGAAGCCGTAGCCCGGGTGGACCGCGTCGGCCCCGGACTGCTTGCAAGCATCGAGGATCTTGTCGATCACGAGGTAGCTCTGCGCCGCGGGCGCTGGACCTATCGCCACGGCAGCGTCGGCCATCAGGACGTGCGGAGCCAGGCGATCGACGTCGGAGTAGACGGCGACCGTCGAGAGCCCGCGCTCCTTGCAGGTGCGCATGACACGTACGGCGATCTCTCCGCGGTTGGCGACCAGGACGCGACGAATGGGGGCCATCTGGCCCACACAGTACACAAACCCAGGGCTGCGTTGCATTGCGCCGGTCCCCGCCATAGAATCTAGGCAAATCGACGCTTTGCGCCTGGCGATAAGCCCGGCGCACGTCGATCGGGAGAACCGCTTTGGCCGATCCAAATACGCGACAGGGAAAGCGCACGCCGGTCACGCTCAAGATCAAGTTCAAGAGCGAGACGCTCGAGCAGTTCATCGAGCGCTACGCCGTGGACGTGAGCCAGGGCGGCATCTTCATCCGGACCAAGGAGCCGCTGGCGGTCGGGACGCAGATGCGGTTCGAGTTCCAGCTGCGCGATGCGTCTCCGCTGATCGGCGGTGAAGGCACGGTGGTGTGGACCCGCGAGAACGATCCGAGCCGACCTGCCATCGCGCCCGGCATGGGCGTTCGGTTCGACCGCCTCGCCGAAGGTAGCCAGGGGGTGCTCGAGCGGATCCTCTCCGAGAAGGCGAAGCAGGCGCCGCAGCGCCCGCCGACGGAGACCACCAAGCCGCCGATGTTCACAGATACGCCGACGCGCGTCGCGCCGGCTCCCGTGCAGGAAGCCTTGCTCGGCAACGAGAGCAGCGGCTCCGGAGGGCCGAAGCGCAAGCGCCCCGACTCGTTCGGCGACCAGGGAACGCCCCTGCCCCACCCGATGCCGTTCCACTCCGACGCCGACGAATTCCCCGAGGAGGCGTTCGAGGAGGCGACCAAGGTCCGCGCACTCGACGAGCTGATCGCGCAGACCGCCGACGCCACGGCGACCACCACGCTGCGCGACGAGCTCGCGGATCGCCGGCCACGCGCCGACTCCACGCTCGCCGATGCGCCGCGTGCCGAGACCCGCGCCGACACCGTCGCGACCGAGGCCGCGGTCAAGCAGACCGTCGTCGATCGCGACTCGGCTCCCGGCCTGCCGAGCCCGCCCGAGGCGCGCCATCAGCCCAAGCTGCTCGACACCACGCCCTCGCCGCGCTCGCAGCCGTCGCCCTCGGCGCCGCCTTCGATGCAGCCGAACCCCGATGGTCTGAAGACGATGCTCGGGATGGAGCCCGCGAAGACACCGGTCCGCGCGAGCAGCCCGTCGACGCCGCCGAACACCTCGCCCGCGCCGGCGCGCCCGGTCGCCAGGGACGCCGTCACCAAGTCGACTGGCATGCGCGCCGTCGCTGCCGAGCCGCGGACGCCCGAGCCAGCGAAGAAGTCGAGCGCGCCGATCGTGCTGCTGTTGCTCCTCCTCGTCGCGGCCGGTGCGGCGGCGACCTGGTTCTTCGTGATCCGCCCGAAGGGCGAGGACATCGAGACCACCACCGCCAAGCCCGGCTCGAATGGCTCCGCCGGCAGCGCGGGATCCGCGATCGCCGCGAACCCGACCGGCTCGAATGGCTCGGCGGAGACCGGCAGCAACGGTAGCGCCGGCAGCTTCACCGGATCGAACGGCTCCGCCGGAAGCGCCGTCGCGATGACCGGCTCGAATGGCTCGAACGGCAGCGCGACCGCGCCCGCCGCCGAGATCGTGGAGACCCTGATCTCGGCGCCGGGCGCCGAGAAGGCGACCGTCGAGGTCGCTGGCACGGATCAGTCCGGTCCCGCGCCACTCAAGGCGAAGCTCGAGAAGGGCAAGGCCTACCAGGCGCACGTCATGGCGCCGGGCTTCGCGATGCTCGACCTCGAGGTCAAGGGGGGCGACAAGGCCGTGGCGAAGCTCGTCGCGAAGCCGCGCATCATCTCCGTGACGAGCGATCCCCCGGGCGCGCTGATCTTCATCGATAACGCGGCGACCGGCCACTCCACCCCGTTCGACGTCGAGCTGACGAAGGTCCAGGCCGCGCGCAAGAGCGTCCGCGTGCTGCTCCGCAAGGCCGGCTGGAAGCCGATCGAGCGCGTGATCGACGGCGGCAAGTACACCGAAGATGCCGCCCAGATGATCACGAAGCTCGAGGAGAAGCTGACGGTCCAGCAGGCGGTCGTGAACAACAACAACACGACCAACAACAACACGGTGAAGACCGGCTCGAATGGCTCGGCGGGCTCGGCCACGCCGGTCAACGGCTCGAACGACACCGGCTCGAATGGCTCGGCCGGTAGCGCGAGCACGCCGCCCACGGGCTCTGGCTCGAACACCGGCACCACCGGCGGCTCGGCGGCGACGCCCACGGGGACCGGCACGGGCTCCGGCTCGGCGGCAACGAAGCCGACGACGTCACCCGCGGGCACGGGCTCCGGCTCGGCTGCGACCAAGCCACCCGCGGGCACGGGCTCCGGGTCCGCTGCACCGACGACGGGTCAGACGCTCAAGGATGGGCCGAAAGAGCCCGAGCCTGACTTCGTGAAGAAGCTGCCGTAGGGCGTCCCCCGGCGGCGCCCCGGTGCGCCTCGGTTCAGCGCAGGCCGCCCGCGGCCTTGATCCACTTGCTCGGGTCGCCGATGTGCGGCTTGTGCCCGCCGCGCGTCAGATACCGTACGGCCTGCGCCAGGCCATCGAGCGTGAGCGGGTACATCGCGAACACGCTGGCGATGACCTCGATCGTGGTCCCGGCCCAGAACCGGTCGGGCTCGGGGTTGAGCCAGGCTGCGCTGCGGAAGTGAGCGGCCAGCCGACGCAGCCACTCGTGGCCCGACGCGCGGTTCTGTGCGTACAGGTACATCGAGCCGCCCGGATCGAGGAGCTCCGCGGGGTGCATCAGCGCGTCGCCGACGAGCACGAGCTTCTCGTCGCGATCACTCGTCGCGAGGAGGTCGGCGACCTGGACCGGCTTCCGGAACTCGGCGTCCTCGTAGACCGTGTTGTAGACGCAGTTGTGGAAGTAGTAGCTGCGGAACTTCGCGAACCGCCCCGAGCGCGACGCGGCGGTGAACAGCCGCGACATCAGCTCGCTGTGCGGATCCATCGAGCCGCCGACGTCCATCATCAGCAGGACCTTGACGCGGTTGCGGCGCGGCGGCCGGAACACGATGTCGATCTCCCCGGCGTTCTTGCAGGTCTTGTCGATGGTCTCGTCGAGATCGAGCTCCTCGATCGCGCCCTCGCGACCGAGCTTGCGCAGGCCGCGCAGCGCCACATCGATCTGCCGCACGTCGAGCACCACATCGCGGCGGTACTCCTTGAACCGGCGCTCGTCGGCCACCGCCATCGCGCTGCGTCCCCCGCCGCCGCCCACGCGCATGGCGTTGGGGTTCTTGCCGCCGGTGCCGAACGGGGAGGTGCCGCCGGTGCCGATCCAGCGATTGCCGCCGTCGTGGCGCTCCTTCTGCTCCTTCATGCGCTGCGCGAACAGCTCGCGCAGCTTCTCGAGGTCGAGGCCCTCGAGCGCCTTTCGCTGCTCCGCGGTCAGCGCATCGAACGCCTTCGGATCGTTCAGCCACTCGAGCAGCTGCTCCGTGAGGGCGAGCGCCTGCGGGTAGATGTCCTTGAAGTACGCCAGGAACGCCTCGTCGTACGCGTCGTAGAGGGCGATGTCCTTCACGCACAGCGTCCGCGCGAGGCGGTAGAACCCGTCGAGCGAGCTCTCGTGGAGCCCGAGCGCCATCGCCTCCATCAGCGCCATCCACTCGTGGGTGGACACGGGCACCTTGCGCGCGCGTAGCTCGAACAGGAAGTCGATCAGCACGAGGCCTAGGCCTTCGCTCGCTTGCCCATGAGCTCGACGTCCTGCTCCGTCTTCAGCAGCGTGCCGAGGAACGGGATGCCGCCGGAGACGCGCGACAGGTCGACGTTCGCCTTCTTGAGCGCGAGGATCCAGTCGACCAGCTCCGACGTCGACGGCTTCTTGCGGAGCTTCGGCGTTGCGCGCAGGCCGAAGAACACCTCGAGCGCGTTGTCGAGCACCTTGTCGGTGATGTCGGGATGGTGCACGCGCACGATCTCCGCCATCAGCTCGCGGTTCGGGAACTGGATGTAGTGGAACACGCACCGGCGCAAGAACGCGTCGGGCAGCTCCTTCTCGTTGTTCGACGTGATGATCACGATCGGCCGCTCCACCGCCGCGATCTCCTTGCCGGTCTCGTCGATGCGGAACTTCATCGCATCGAGCTCGTGCAGGAGGTCGTTCGGGAACTCCAGATCGGCCTTGTCGATCTCGTCGATCAGCAGCACCACCCGCGACGGCGCAGCGAGCGCCTCACCCAGTGGTCCGAGCTTGATGTACCTGGCGATGTCGCGGACGTTCGTCGCATCGCCGAACCGGCTGTCGTGAAGGCGGGCGACCGTGTCGTAGACGTACAGGCCATCTCTGGCCTTGGTGGTCGACTTCACGTGCCACCGGATCAGGGGCAAGCCGAGCGAGAGCGCGAGGTTCTCCGCGAGCAGCGTCTTGCCCGTGCCGGGCTCGCCGCGTACGAGCAGCGGCCGCGCGAGCGCCACCGCGACGTTCACCGCGTGCTTGAGATCCTCGCTCGCGATGTAGCTGGCGGTCCCCTGGAAGTGGTCGAAGGCGTCGGACATCGAGTTGACCTTAGCGCACTTCTTCGAGAAACGGTCAGCCCTGACCGTAACCACAGGAGGCGGTGGCGCTGGCCAGGCGAGACACCTCGCCACCGACGACGAGCCTGCCCGATCCCGCGCCGCGCCGACCAGGCCGTTTCGTTTCGGGAGGTTCGCGGATCGGCGATGCAACCCGCGGTCGACGATCCGTCAACCGCACGAGCCAGGAGCCCGCTGGCACTCGGGCTGCACCTCGATCGGCCGCCATTCCCACCAAGGAGACACCGATGACGTTCGATGCACTCACCGACGACCAGCTCGTGACCGCGACCGGAGGCTACGTGATCCGCAAGGTGGCCGCCGGCCAGGAGGCGCTGCGCACCCAGGTCGAGGCGCTGGCCACCAGCGTCAAGGACGCGGCCTCCGCGTCCTCCACCACGGCGGCTGCGAAGCAACAGCAGCAGCAGCAATCCATGATGATGATGATGATGATGATGCGGCGGTGAGCAGGCGCACGGGCGGCCCGCGCAGCGAGCCGCTACTTGCGGCGGCCCTGGACGTACGCGTCAGCGACGCCGTACAGCCACGTCGCGCCGAAGATCAGCGCCGCCGCGCCCCCGAGCAACGGGATGGCGCCGAGGAAGCTCGATCCTGCGATCGCCGCGACCGCGAATACGCCGATCGCCTTGTCGGTCTCGCCGTTGACGAGCTGGCCGACCCCGGGAAGGAGCGCGCTGCACACCGCGGGGACCACCCCGCTTCCGCCGCGGTCACGCCGCATCAACGCGTTGCTCATACCCAGGTTATGCCACGAGTTCAGCGGACGACCAGCGTTCGCTGACCGCAGCCCGGGCACTGGTCGCTCGCACCGCCCATCCGCTCGAGCTCGGCGACGACCTTCGCGCCGCTCGCCGTCAGCGTCCATGGATGGCGCGGAGGCCGGTTGATCGAGACCTCGGCCTGGCTGAAGTAGCCACCGCAGTTACCGCAGCGATAGGCCATCAGCCTCTATGGCACGGAACTGGGTCAGAACCACGTCGAGAAGCCGACCATCAAGAGAACGTAGTGCGACTTGAACGTGCCCTGGTTGTAGGGGTTCTCGGTCTGCAGCGCCGGCGTGATCAGCGGGTTCGTCGGATCCGGCCCCTGGCGATCCTCGAGAGGGCGGTTCGTGTTGCCGTCGCCGCCGCAGCCGATGGTGCCTGGCGCCGACGTCGGATTGCAGTCGCTCCCATCGGTCGAAGCACCCGGGTTCGTGTTCGTACCTTCGAGGACGACGCCGCCGCCTGCGTTGATCTGGAACCGCCGCGCCTTGTACGCCCCGCCGACCGCGATCGTGGTGCGCGCCGCGCCATCGAGGTTCGCGCGCAACCAGCCGGTCTTCGCTGCGCGCGTGTCGTACGCGATGCCGCCGCGCACGATGACCTCGTTCGGCGTGATGCCCTCGCCGAGCGGGATGTGATAGCTGCCGCCGAGCCGGAACGAGAACGTGTCCTTGAGGCCGTAGTTGAGGAAGTTCTTCTCGAGCGGCTGCGAGAACGTCTCCGGGTTGCCATTGATGTCGTTGGAGTACAGGCCCGAGTCGATCACGATCTTGTACTGCTGCGGACTCGTGCACTCGCCGTCGACGAGGGAGCCGTCGGGCTTGTGCTCGCAGCTCGCGCCCCAGTTCTCCCAGTTGACGTTGAGCTCGATGTCGCCCTTGAGCGCGTCGTTCGGTCCGAGGAACTTGTACCGCGCACCGATGGTCGCGTTCTGCGGCAGCTCGAGGTTGATGCACGCCTTCTGCTTCTCGAACGTACCGCCCGTCGCGCATGACGTCATCGCATCGGGGATCGGGCCGAGCGAGGTGGCGGTCGACACGCCTGGCCCCTTCACGCTCTGCGCCGTGCCCTTCGCGCGGATCACGAACGGCGAGTTGTAGACCGCCCCGATCTCGATGTTCGGCGTGGGGCGATACGTCGCGCCGATGCCGAACGCCGGGATGAAGCCATCGGAGACCTCGGCGGTGAACAGCGAGTCCTGCCGCACCGACTCGGTGACGTTGACCGGCGTGCCCCACACCGCGACCACGCTCTTGCTCTTCAGGTTACCGACGGTGAACCGCGCGCCGACATCGAGCTCGGGGAGGATGCGATAGCTCGCGGCGATCGTGGGGAGCAGCAGCTTCGACTCTTGCTCGAGGATGTCGTAGCGGGTCGGCGGCGGCGCGGCGTTCGGATCACCGGGATTCGCGGCGCTCGGGAACTTGTAGCCGGCGCTCATGTCGCGGAACGGATAGCCGCTGGGCGCGTAGAGGCCGGCGGCGAGCCGCAGGTTCGGCACCTTGCCGTTCAGATCGGTGACCACCGCGACCACCGGGATCGGCTGGAACTTCCCGATGCCGAGCGGCGGCTTCGGATCGTTCTCGACGGTCGGGTACGGCTGACCCTCGTAGCTGGAGCTCAGATCCGGCGCGTCGTCATAGGTCCCGCGCCGCGTGAACTCCATGAAGTAGCGGATGAACGCCGCGGAGATCGTGATCGTCCAGCCCTTGGTCTTCGCGAGGCCCGCGGGGTTGACCGACAGCGCCTCGCCATCGTCGACCGACGTCACCGCCGCGCCGGCGCGCGACGTCGACGTGGCGCCCGATCCGGGCAGGAACAGGCCGCCCGCCCCTGCGACGTGAGGGACGAGGAGACTGCCGACAAGCACGCACCCACCGAGCTTCATGGTGGGCGAACCTATCTCAAGTCTTCAGAACCAGGTCGAGAAACCGAGCATGAACATCACGTAGTGGCTCGAGTAAGTGCCCCTGTTGGTCGGCGCTTCGATCTGCGCGTTCGGCACGAGGATCGGGTTGATCGGATCAGGGCCCTGGCGGTCGTCGCTGCCGACGGGGTGCTCGAGGCCGTCGCCGTTGCAGCCGAGCTTCGACTTGTCCTTCTCGACCGGGTTGCACTCGCCCGCGTTCGACGGCGAGCCCTCGAGGATCACGCCGCCGCCGATGTCGACCTTGAACCGCTTGGCCTTGTAGCCGGCGCCGAGCGCGATGGTCGTGCGCGCGGCGCCGTCGATGTCCGCGCGGAGCCAGCCGGTCTTCGCGGCCTGCGTGTCGTATCCGACGCCACCGCGCACCGTCACCGTCGCATCGTTCACCGGGATGTCGTAGCTGCCGCCGACGCGCGCGGAGTACGTGTCCTTGAAGCCGTGCGGGACGATGTTGTCCTTGATCGCGAGGTTGGGGGTGCCGTTCAGGTAGATCTGGGCGTCGGCGACGATGCGGTAGTTGCTCGCGCGATCTGCGCTCCAGTTCTCCCAGCCGAGGTTGAGCTCGACGTCGCCTCTCGGCTTGCCGTCGGCGCCGATGAACTTGTAGCGACCTCCGAGCGTGGCGCTCATCGGCAGTGCGAGCTCGATGCACACCTTCTGTTTCTCGACCGTGCCGCCCGCCGCGCAGCGAACGTCCTCGGACGGGCCGATGGTCACCGGCTGACCGTTGAGGCCCACGTTCGGGCCGGTCTCGCTGGTGGCGTCCCCCTTCGCGGAGACCGAGACCTCGGAGTTGTACGCGGCGCCGATCTCGATGAGCGGCGTGGGGCGGTAGTTGACGCCGAACCCGAACGCCGGGACGAACTTGTCGGTCGCGTCGACGGAGAACAGCGCATCCTCCTTCACGTACTCGACGGTGTTCGCCGGATTACCCCAGATCGTGACCGTCGACTTGAGGTTCGCGAAGCCGGCGGAGAACCGCGCGCCGACATCGAGCTGCGGCAAGATGCGATAGCTCGCGGCGATCGACGGCAGGATGACGGCGGCCTCCTGCTTGACGATGTCGTAGCGCGCGGGAGCCGGCGCGACGTTGAAGTCGCCGTTGAACCCGTACTTCTTGCAGCCGCCGCTGCCGACCGTGCACATCTCGCGGAACGGATACGCGTTCGGCGCGAACAGGCCGATCGCGAGGCGGAGGTTCGGGACGGCACCGCCGAGATCCGTCGACACCGCGAACACCGGCACCGGCTGGAACGAGCCGACGCCGAGGGCGAGCTTCGGATCGTTTCGGACCGTGGGATACGCCTGGCCCTCGTAGGGCAGCGCCTCGGCCGCGATCGGATCGTAGGTGCCGCGACGGGTGAACTCCATCGCGTAGCTGATGATCGCCATCGACAGCGTGATCGTCGTGCCCTTGGACTTCGCGAAGCCCGCGGGGTTGATCGACAGCGCCTCGCCATCCTCGACCGACGTCACCGCCGCGCCGGCGCGCGACGTCGACACCGCACCCGAGCCGGGCAAGAACAGGCCACCTGCCTGTGCCTGCGTCGCCAACCCCATCACCGTGATCGCCGTCAGCGAACGAAGCTTCATGTGGGGCGCGAGGGTAGCCCACCCCTGCGCCGCTCGTGAAGGCCGATATGGGTCAACAAGATGGCGATCGCGGCCGGCGTCACCCCGCTGATCCGCGACGCCTGCCCCACCGAGCGCGGGCGGATCGCCTCGAGCTTCTCGACCACCTCGTTCGACAGCCCCGGGATGTCGCGATACGCCATCTCGTCGGGGACCCGCACGTTGTCGGCGCGGGCGATGCGTGCCGCGTCGGACTCCTGCCGCCGCAGGTAGCCCGCATACGTGATCTCGACCTCGAGCCGCTCGAGGGCCTGCGGGCTCGCATCTCCCTCGGCCACACCGCCCGCGGAGGCGACCTGCTCGACCTCGGCCCAGCCCAGCTCGGGGCGCTTGAGCAGCTCCGCGAGCGTGGCGCGCCGCCCCACGATCGGCGCCGAGCCGAACCGGGCGAGCATCGCGTTGACGCTGTCGGTGCCCACGACGAACGCGCGCTCGGCGCGCTCGTGGGCGCCGGCGAGCTCCCCGCGCCACGCCTCGTACTCCCGCCACCGGGCGTCGTCGACGAGGCCGAGCCGCCGGCCGATCGGCATCAGGCGATCGACCGTGTTGTCCTCGCGGAGCAGGAGCCGGAACTCCGCGCGCGAGGTCATCATCCGGTACGGCTCCTTCGTACCCTGGGTGGTCAGATCATCGACGAGCACGCCGCCGTAGGCCTGGTCGCGGCGCAGGATCAACGGCTCCCGATCGCCCGGGCCGAAGCCGAGCGCGAGCGCGGCGTTGATCCCGGCGAGCAGGCCCTGGATCGCGGCCTCCTCGTAGCCGCTGGTGCCGTTGATCTGCCCCGCGTGATAGAGGCCGGCGCACC